>JALZUY010000310.1 GCA_023301395.1 Nonlabens sp. | reverse complement strand
CATCTGTCCACCCATTTTTGTTTCTCTATGGCTGTAAAAACATTCTTCTAAGTTAGGATCTACCACGTGTAAATCGATATCGGTATCATTATGATTCCAATCTACAAGGATTCTCAAATCATAGCTTTCTTCCTGCAGCAGCTCTTGATCGATATCTATTCCTACTAAGTCTTCTTTATATTTTAGTGCTAGTCTTTTAAGCTCCGTTTTAGAAATGGATTCCATAGAGTTAAAAACTCTACGGTTTCCATTTTCATATATTTTGCCGCTTACAATATCCTTATAGATGTTATAAGCTTTTCCACATAATCCGTGGGCTTCATAAGCTACAGCTAGATCTCTATAGGATTGGGAATCTTCAGGACGTAATTCTAGTACACGTTCAAAAATAAATGTTGCTTCAACTAATCTGTTTTCAATTTCTAATTGATATGCATATGCTTTTAATAATTCATAGTTATCAAAATCAATCTCGGCCACGTTAGATAAAATACGTTCTGCAAAGTAGGGATGGTTTCTCTCATTTCTAAAGAAGTTTGCCACATCTATAAAGTAAGCAGGACTGTCCTCATATTCTGTTCTGTTTTCTAAGTAGAATCGATAAGCATCATCAGTATTTTTTCTTTTTCTTAGCGCTCTTAAGTATTTGTTATTTACAATTCTATCCTTAACAATTAGAGAAGCAAATAATGCCTTTTTACGTTCTTGCTCAGCTCTGCGATTGTTTTGATGATTAGTGCTTTCCTCATTATTAGAACTTGTTGTTCTATAATTGGAAACAACTACGGATTCTAATTCATCATCTTCTTGAACTTCCATCATCATAGCTAAAGGAGCTGCTGGTGCCACGGCATGGTCTACGCCAGATGCAACACCTCTTAATCTTATGCTACTATTTCTTCCAGGTTGACCACTAGCAGTTTGAACTGAGATACCAGGTACTTGTCTTTGAAGTCTTTCTGTAATACTAGGTGGAGCTGGAGTTTCTTCTTCTATAATCATTTCCTTTTTTAAATCTCTATTACTATTTACCATAGTAATAGAGCCCTTTCTAATTTGCGCCATTGCGAGATCATATGCTTCTTTTAATTCTGCTGGTGGCTCGATTTTGTATTTTATATAATCGCTCACTTCTTCTAGTACGATTAGGGACGTGTAGTCTGTTACCAGTTGATATTGAATAGCAAATTGCGTGATTTGTTTTTTGTTTTCGGTCTTATCCAGAGCTAGTTCAGCAATTTTTTGTTGTGCCCAATATTTTCTGATTTGATCGTTTTTCTTAGTGGACTTTGTAATTTTAAGAATCTTGCTTTGTGTCACTTTTTGATCATATCCATAAAGAAGTTCAATCGTTTCTCCAGCTGTTACATTTTTACCATAAAGACTGAAATCGTTTCCTAAGTACTGAGTGGCATGTGGTAATATCTCAATTTGCTTGTTATAAGAAACGTATCCTAAGTACTCTAGTGGTTGATATTTAATTTTGTCATATGCTACTGCCGCATCAAACTCCACAAGATTTATAAAACGACCACCAGTTTCACGACACCATTCTTTTAGTAGTGGCGCGTTGGATTTTTTCAAACTGTTAATGATAAATACTGGAGCTTTAGGTTTAAAACCCGATGCACCTAATGTCTTTAATCCATCTGTGAATAGGAAATAAGCATCGGCAGTTGGGTTTATGGATAGGACACCATAATCTGTTCCACCATCTGGAATTTGGTTAATAAGAATTTCTTTTACTTTTTCCCAGTTGCCATTTGTAATAGATGTTCCTACTAAGTTGTACATCTTTTGATTACTGAATACTTGAACATTTAATTTGATGTTTGGGTTGTTCTTGAAAAACTGGTGGAGTAGTGCGAGTTCCTTTTCCATATCACGATCTTTCATAGATAGCGATACATCCCATAATAAGCTTACTTCTTTCATAGTAGCTCTTTTTCTCTTTTGGTAGGGAAAGGTTTGATAGAAATAAAAATGACCATCAGACACAGTGAGTTGATCATTTTGAACATTTGCAGGTATTTTAATTTTCAAACTAGTATCTGCTACAAACCTGGACATCTCTATGTTAGTGACATAACTTGTTTGCCAGTCTGTAAACTTTAAACCAGATAGTCTTCCTTCAACAACTGTCGGTTTTTCAGTTTGATTATAAACTTCCATGCGCAAATGGAATTCATCAATAGTATTTTTAAATCGTAAGGATAACTGATAAAAATGAGCCTGATTTTCATAACTCAGTTCTTGCTCATAAGCTAGAACGACTCTTTTATGACCATTTGCAGGTATAGGGTAGATACGAGCTTTATAATTATTACCAGTTCCTTTTTCTAGTAATGCTGGATCTACACCACGACGTATTACTTCTTCAAAAGCAATACGACCTAGTTCTTTATCTACAACTACAGCTTCTCTAAGTTTACCATTGACATCCAGTGCAAATCGAGAAACTTCATGTCCATCACCTAGCGGAAAGTTAAGTTCGCCTTCTAGAATCTGACCAGTTGGATTAAAAAATAACATATCAAATGTAGTAACGACTCTATTACCAGTCACCTTTACATCTATATCTAGTTTAGAAAGTCCTATTTCTTTATCACTGACTTTTAAAACCGGCGATTGTTGAGCATGAACCGTAACGGAACAAAATATTAAAATGGCGAGAAATGTATTGCAGTACTTTTTTATAAAATTCATTTTAAGATAATTAACATTAACAACTAATATGCCGTTGTGGATATAACTACAAGTTCTAAAAACATACTGTTTTTTTCAAACTAGAATGAGTAAACGGTACTTCTCAATGAGTGAACGAGCAATAATGACATAACACTATACTATAATAAAGGAATGCCTTATTTTTGATATGTAAATAGAAATAATGGATTACAATTCAGAAGAAGCTCAAGAAGAAATAAAACGCATCATTCAAAATGCACTACGAGAAGATGTAGGTGATGGAGATCACAGCAGTCTTTCTTGTATTCCAAGCACAGCGACTGGTAAAGCACGATTACTTGTTAAAGATGACGGTATTCTTGCTGGAGTTGAATTTGCAAAGGCGGTATTCCATGCTGTTGATCCTACATTAAAAATCGATGTAAGAATAAAAGATGGTAGTCCAGTAAAATATGGAGATGAGGCTTTTTACGTTACGGGTTCCTCACAATCTATTTTAAAAGCAGAGCGATTAGCTCTTAATGCTATGCAACGTATGAGTGCTATTGCAACAAAGACTAAAACATTTGTAGATGCTCTTGAAGGAACTGATACTAAAATATTGGATACTAGAAAAACCACTCCAGGAATACGCCTTCTTGAAAAATGGGCGGTAATTATAGGTGGTGGCGTGAATCATAGATTTGGTTTATATGATGTGATCATGCTCAAGGATAACCATATTGACTTTGCTGGTGGAGTAAGCAAGGCAATACAACAAACTCAAAAATATTTAAAAGAAACAAATCGTGATTTAAAAATCATAGTTGAAGCAAGAGATCTCGATGAGATTAAAGAAATACTTACTAATAAAGATGTTTACCGCATCTTGATAGATAACTTCAATTATGAAGATACTCGCAAAGCGGTCGCATTAATAGGTAATAAATGTTTAACAGAAAGTAGTGGAGGGATTACTTTGAAAACCGCTCCTGAGTATGCTGCATGCGGTGTAGATTTTATATCAAGTGGTGCTTTAACACACAGTGTTTATAATCTTGATTTAAGCCTTAAGGCGGTGCATGAGTAAAACCAAAGACCTTTTAGATCGCATACCGATTCTTAACTGGCCAGTAAAATTAGCCAATAGAATTCGCATTCCTGGGCTGGAAGGGATGACACTCTATGATTTATCAGAAACCTATATCATAGGAATAGCTCAAGGTGCTTTTTCTGCTAGAGCTAGCGCAATTAGTTATAGTTTTTTCATGGCTATATTTCCATTTCTATTATTTGTGCTGAATTTAATTCCGTTTATTCCTATAAATAATTTTCAAAATGAATTTCTAGAATTTGTAAATGAATTACTACCGGCGCAGGCTGTAAGTATCTTTGAAACTATTTTTGAGGAAATAGCACTGCAAGGAAACTCGGGATTGCTTACTATTGCATTTGTTTCCTCATTAATCTTTATGTCTAATGGTGTGAATGCCGTTTTTAATGGTTTTGAAAGATCTTTTCATGCCGATTTTAATCGCGGCTTTTTCAGACAATATGCTATTTCATTAATAGTTTCTATAATGCTTACGGTTTTCTTACTCATTATGGTAATTGCCGCTGGTTACGTGGAATATGTATTAGAAGAATTACATAAAACAGATTTAATGAGTGAATCTGATCAAGGAGGAACACTTGTTTTTATGCGTTATGTCATTATTATTGTTTTGACTTATATTTTTGTTGCAGTACTATATTTCTTTGGTACTAAAGATGGAAGAAAAACACGTTTTTTCTCAATTGGAGCATGGGTAACAACTTTTTTAATTGTATTATTATCAGTAGTAGTAGTAGT
>JALZUY010000309.1 GCA_023301395.1 Nonlabens sp. | reverse complement strand
TAATAAGAACCGTCGCTACATTCTAAAATATAAGTAAAGCCAATTTTAAACGCCATTTTTAAAACAAGTTTGAATGTAATAATAGTTTTTTAGACGGCTTTTGGAAACTTTTATTTGATTAAAAACTCTAAGCGAGCATTGAGGTATTCGAAATGCGGTCTTCGAGTGCACTTCGAGAAGCTCAGTGACTACCTCAGGCTCCGCATTATCGATATAGCGAGCATTGAGGCACTCGAAATGCTTTATTAGTATTTTTAATTACGGTCTTCGAGCACCTCAGACTTCGCATTATCGATGTAGCGAGCATTGAGGCTCCCGAAATGCGGTTGTTCAGAAAATTGAAATGCGGGTTTTCAATCCATCAATTAATCATTCAACTTCAACACGGCCATAAACGCTTGTTGAGGAATCTCTACGTTTCCTACCTGGCGCATACGTTTCTTACCTTTCTTTTGCTTTTCTAGAAGTTTACGTTTACGGGAGATATCACCACCATAACACTTTGCGGTAACATCTTTTCGTAACGCTTTTATCGTTTCTCGTGAAATAATTTTTGCACCTATCGCTGCTTGTACAGGAATATCAAATTGCTGTCTAGGTATTAGCTCGCGTAGTTTTTCCACCATCTTTTTACCTATGTTATAGGCATTATCTGCATGTATTAAGGCACTTAATGCATCTACTGCTTGAGCATTTAATAAAATATCTACACGTACCAGTTTAGACTCACGCATTCCTATAGGAGCGTAGTCAAAAGATGCATATCCTTTAGAAACAGTTTTCAAACGATCATAGAAATCAAAAACAATCTCGGCCAGTGGCATGTCAAAGGTCATCTCTACACGTTCAGTCGTTAGATAAGTTTGATTAGTAACGATACCACGTTTTTCAATACATAATGACATTACATTACCTACAAAGTCAGACTTAGTAATAATCGTTGCTTTTATATACGGCTCTTCAACTCTATTCAAAAAGGAAGGCTCAGGAAGATCTGTTGGATTATTTACGATAAGAATCTCATTTGGATTCTTATTAGTATAAGCATGATAAGACACGTTAGGTACCGTAGTAATTACGGTCATGTCAAACTCGCGTTCTAAGCGTTCCTGTATAATTTCAAGGTGTAACATTCCTAGGAATCCACAACGGAAACCAAAACCTAGCGCCGCACTACTTTCTGCTTGAAAAACAAGAGAAGCATCGTTCAACTGTAATTTTTCCATACTAGAACGCAGGTCTTCATAATCCTCTGTATCAACTGGATAAATACCAGCAAATACCATAGGTTTTACATCTTCAAAACCACCAATCGCATTAGTCGTAGGGTTTGCATGATCAGTAATCGTATCACCTACTTTTACTTCTTTTGCCTCTTTAATTCCCGTGATGAGGTAACCTACATCACCGGCTTTTATTTCTTTCTTAGGAACTTGATTCAGTTTCAATGTTCCTACTTCGTCTGCAAAATAGCTTTCACCAGTTGCGACAAATTTTATTTTTTGTCCTTTTTTAATCGAGCCATTAATAACTCTAAAAATGGTTTCCACACCACGGAACTGGTTGTATTGTGAATCAAAAACAAGTGCTTGTAATGGCTCGTCAGGATTTCCCTTAGGAGCTGGAACACGCGCCACAATAGCGTCTAGAATATCTTGAATACCTAGGCCTGTTTTTGCACTGGCAGGGATTACCTCGCTAGGATCACAACCTAATAAATCCACAATATCATCAGTAACTTCCTCAGGATTTGCACTAGGCAAGTCTACTTTGTTAAGAACTGGAATAATCTCAAGATCATTCTCTAGTGCTAGATAAAGGTTAGAAATAGTTTGTGCTTGTATACTTTGCGCAGCATCTACTATAAGTAGTGCTCCTTCACAAGCCGCAATAGAACGAGAAACCTCATAAGAGAAATCTACGTGACCTGGCGTGTCAATTAAATTTAATATGTACTGCTCACCATCTGGAGCAGTATAATCCATTTGTATGGCATGCGATTTAATAGTGATTCCACGCTCACGTTCTAGATCCATACTGTCTAGTAATTGTGCTTGTGATTCACGTTTTGTAACCGTGTGAGTCGCGTCTAACAGTCTGTCTGCCAGTGTGCTTTTCCCATGGTCAATGTGTGCGATGATACAAAAATTGCGTATATTCTTCATAGTCCGTTGATACTGCTGCAAATATAATCTAATTCCTTGCCCGATTTCTGACTGGGCTTTCCTAAATTTATAGCCATATTATTTACTCGATGAAACTGATAACTATTTTATTTCTTTTCTCCTCTTTAGGTACGTTAGCACAGGTGAACCTAACGGGTAAGCTATCAGATTCTGATGGATCTCCAGTAGCATTTGCAAATGTAGTTTTGCTAGATGTTGTCGATGGAATTTATAAATATGGAACTTCTACAGACGAGTCGGGAAAGTTCTCTTTCTCAAATGTAGCTGTTGGTGATTATAACTTTCAAGCCTCATTTGTGGGTTATGTCACGCTTTCGCGAAAGCTGACCCTTCAAAAAGAAACTGCTCTCAATAATTTAATTCTTGAGACAGATGCTGCTATGCTAGATGCAATTACTGTTACAGCAAAACGACCTACTGTAGATCGCAAACCAGATCGATTGATTTTTAATGTAGAAAATACAACGCTAAGTACTGGAAATGCTGCGCAAATTTTAAAGTCTACTCCAGGGATTTTTGAAATGAACGGTACGTATCTGGTTCAAAATAGAGCAGCAGCGATTTATATTAATAATAAACGAGTTTACATAAGTAATGAGGAATTACAACAATTATTGAACGGCTACAGTGGTGATAATGTGAAGAGTGTTGAGGTGATTACAAATCCGCCGGCGCAGTATGATGCAGATGGTGGAGCGGTAATCAATATTGTGACTAGCAAAAATATATCGTTGGGTTATAAAGGTTCCATAACAGGAAATTGGACGGTTGATACGTTTGCAAAGTACCAAATAGGAACGAGTCAGTTTTATAAAAATGACTGGTTAAATGTGTATGCAAATTATAACTACAATCCACGTAAAGATGTAACACTGCAAGAGTCTGAAATAGGTTTTTTTAATAATGATGGTACACGTAGCTCGAGATGGTTTACAGATTTTGAAAATGTAACACGTAGCAAATCTCATAACTTCAACACGACCATTGATATTACACTTAATGAAAAGAATAGTTTGTCTGTCACTGGAAACTTGAGCGTTAATAACGGTAAAGAGCTTGATGTAAATGTCGATACATTCATTTTACCTCAAGGAGGAACTGCTTTTAGTGGTTTTGGCACAAATTCCGATTTAGGACAAGATCTGACAAATGGATTTGTAAATCTAGGATGGAATAGTGTTCTCAACGAGAAAGGTGGATCATTAAATATAGAAGGTGGCTATGTTTTTACAGAGAATGATAATTTCCAAAATCTATTGAGTACCTTTTTTGATGATACCCAAACTACAACTGGAACTAATAGTTTTAGTACACTAGGTTTTCAAGAAATAGATATTCTTACAGGTAAGATAGACTATATAAATCAGTTTGGTGAATATGGATTATCTACAGGATTGAAATATTCAAACATCTCTTCTCAAAGTAAACAAGATTTCTTTGATACTAATATAGGAAGTGTCCTAGATGCGTCATTGTCTGACAATTTTTTTTATGATGAAAACATCTATGCCGCTTATGCGCAACTAGAAAGAGCATGGACAAAATGGTCTTTCACAGGCGGAATAAGACTGGAGCAAACCCAAGTTGAAGGAGATAGTGAGTCACTAGGAATAGTAAATACTCAGGAATATCTAGGTGTTTTCCCCAACCTAGCGCTTACACATACCTTAAGTGATAGTCATGAATTGACTTTAAGCTACAAACGATCGATTGATAGACCACGTTATCAAGATTTGAATCCGTTTAATTATTTCATTAATGATAATAACGTGAATTCTGGTAATCCTAATTTACAACCAGCATTTACTGATAAGGTGAATCTAGGATGGAATATTAAGAACACTTATTTCATAGACACTTATTTTATTTACACTAAAGATATTCTGGACGTATTACCATTCCAGAATAATGACACTAACGTTCTATCAAATCAAAGTGCTAACTTGAATTATGAATTCCAATACAGTATTGATGCTTCTACTTATCAATATTTTAATGAAAGCTGGTTTGCGGTTATAAGTACCAGTGTATTTTATATGGAAAATGAATTTGAGGCATTACAATCTGTAAATGAGAATCAAAAACTGAATACCACAGGACTTTATTTACAGTCTTACAACCAGTTTAGAATCTCCAAGGACGGAAGCTTGAACATGGAGATTGAAGCAGGTTATTTATCTAGTATCCTTTTTGGCTCTTATAAACCTGAGAATATTTTGATGAGTAGTATAGGTTTTACAAAAAGCCTGTGGAAAGATAGAGCAACACTAACCGTAAAATATAACGACATTTTCTTATCCCAAAATCAGCCTATGATAAGCCGTTATGCAAATCAAGATAACCGCTATTTATCACTTCCTGAGACGCAAACATTTAGTGTAGGGTTCACTTATAAATTTGGGAATTTTAGGTTAGAAAATCGCGAAGCCCAGGCTCCAGAAGAACAAGAACGTACCAGTGGTAAAACACGAGGTGTTTAAAACTCCATAATTCTTTTTAAGTGAGAATAGATTATACCTTATTTTTGTAGCATGCCTAAAATAGGAGATATACAATTACCAGATTTTCCACTACTACTTGCACCTATGGAAGATGTAAGTGATCCACCTTTCCGTGCGCTATGCAAAGAAAATGGTGCTGATGTGGTCTACACAGAATTCATATCAAGTGAAGGATTGATACGCGATGCTGCAAAAAGCACCATGAAACTGGACATATATGAGGCTGAGCGTCCTGTAGGAATCCAAATCTTTGGAGCAAATCTAGATTCTATGTTACAGTCTGTAGAAATCGTAGAACGTACTAAGCCCGATATTATTGATATTAACTTTGGTTGTCCTGTGAAAAAGGTCGTTTCAAAAGGAGCAGGAGCAGGTATTTTAAAGGATATTGATTTAATGGTTTCTCTTACCGCTGCTATGGTAAAACATACAGACTTGCCTATTACAGTTAAGACTAGATTAGGCTGGGATGATGATTCTATTAAAATAGTTGAGGTAGCTGAGCGCCTGCAGGATGTAGGTATAAAAGCTATTTCCATACATGGTCGTACACGTGCACAGATGTATAAAGGAAATGCAAACTGGAAACCAATTGCCGATGTTAAGAATAATCCACGTATGCATATTCCTGTATTTGGAAACGGAGATGTAAATACTCCAGAGCGAGCTATGGAAATGCGAGACGAGTATGGACTTGACGGAGCAATGATAGGTCGTGCAAGTATAGGTTATCCTTGGTTTTTCAGAGAAGTAAAACACTTCTTTGAGACAGGAGAACATATGGCAAAACCTACTATGCAAGAACGTGTTGAGGTAGCAAAACGTCATCTTGAAATGTCTATTGCCTGGAAAGGAGAAACTCTAGGTGTTTTTGAAACGAGACGTCATTATACAAACTACTTCAAGGGAATCCCTAATTTTAAAGAATATCGCATGAAAATGGTTACTAGTGATCAATCACAAGGTGTTTTTGACGCTTTTAATGAGGTGCTGGATAAATTTGGTGATCATAAATTTTGATGAGAAGTTGTTTCTGCAAAACTACTTACAACTTTGCCTGAGAAAGCAACTCTTCATTTATGCGTCTAGAAGCAACATAACTAGCAATAATTCCTAATACCGCAATAGTTCCTAGGGCAAGAAATACATTTCCTAATCTTAAAGCAAACGGATAAGGAATCTCGGGTGCGATATAAATAAGTTGATACTCCACTTGTAAATACACAAAAGCAACACCTATAAATATACCTATTAATCCTCCTACTAAGGTCATTAAACTTCCTTGGACAAAGAATATAGTGCGTAACGAGTTGACACTAGCACCTAAATCTAGTAAAGTCTTTAAGTTCTTTTTCTTGTCTAGAATCATCATAATAATAGAACCTATTACGTTAAATAAAGCGATGATGAGTACAAGAGTAAATATGAGGTAAACAGCAAGATTCTCTGAATTAAGCATTTTATAAAGCCCATCATTCATTTGAAGTCTATTTTTAATAATTACTGGCACATCAAAAATGGCTTGGATTTCTTCTCTGAGTTGATCTTCGTCAGCACCTGGAGAAAGTTTAAACTCGATGCTACTCGATTGGTCATCCTTATAATTGAGTAATTTTCTTGCAGCTTTTATGGTTGTAAATATATACTTGCTATCTAGATTTTCATTGACACTAAATACGCCAGTTGCAACTACATCTATTTGACTAAAAGAGTCACGATAATTCATGGCAGTTATAGCATTTTTACCAGGTTTAGGAACCATTATTTGTAAAAAACGGCCATAATTATCAATTTGTAAGGATAATTCGTCTGATATGGCAGCACCAGCAACTACTTGTAAATCACTATTACCTAACCAGCTTCCATAGAGTAAAATGGTATCTGTCTTAACGATTTGGCCATAGCTAGATTCTACACCTTTTATATAAGCAATATCGTTTTTACCATCATAATGTAAGAAAGCCTTTTCTTCAATTATAGGACTTATAACTTGTACACCTGATAAGTTTTCTATTTCGCGCTTTCGCGAAAGCGGAATTTCCAAAACTTTACCTTCCAGAGGTATAACTTTGAGGTCTGGATCAAAATAGCTGCTAAATTCAGTACTGAAGTCTTTTAATCCTGAAAATCCAGAAAGCACTATAAAAAGGGCTGCAGTGCCTACTATAGTGATAATAAAACTGAGTATATTGATGATGTTAATGGCGTTTTTGCCATTTTTAGAAACTAGATATCGCTTTGCGATGTAATAAGAAAAATTCACTAAGATTTTTTTCTACGCGGCAATATATCTGGATTATCAATAGGATTATTAAGACCTCTGAGTTCTCTATCTATTTGATCCATGTATTCTAAAGAGTCATCATTAAAAAATTGTAATTCTGGCATGCGTCGCAATTGATGACGCACTTTTGCAGCTACTTGATGTCTTAATTGAGGACCTATTTCAACTATTTCTTTTACGACAGCGTCTGCTTTATCTGCTGGAAAAACAGATAAATAAGCTTTTGCATAACCTAAATCTGGTGTTACCGTCACTTTAGTCACAGAGACTAATAAGTTTTTAACGGTATTTTTTCTTAGATAATCCTGTATAACAGAAGATATATCCTCTTGAAGGATACCACTAATTTTTTTCTGTCTATTACTTTCTTCCATATGGCAAAGGTACGCAATTGGATTTGTGATATTTTTGAAAAATAAATTAAAGAATCATGTTTGGGAAAATTGAACATTTAGGAATAGCAGTTAAGGATCTAGATCTTGCAAATGAGACCTATGAAAAACTGCTGGGAAGAAAGCCGTATAAGAGTGAAACCGTAGAAAGTGAACATGTAATGACTTCTTTTTTTAAAAGCGGAAAAAATAAAATTGAATTACTAGCTGCCACTCATGAAGATAGTGCGATTGCAAAGTACATTGAGAAAAGAGGTGAAGGGATTCACCATATAGCTTTTAAGGTTAAAGATATTAAAGCAGAGCTAGTTAGATTAGAAAAAGAAGGTTTTACAGTTCTAAATAAAGAACCTAAAATGGGTGCTGATAATAAATGGGTTGCGTTTATCCACCCTAAAACTACTAATGGAGTTCTAGTAGAGTTATGTCAGGAAATTGAAGAATAGTTTGTACAACAAGAATTATAGTTTAAATTTGCACACTTTTTAAGACATACTATTATTAATAAATAGTTGTCGGGCCTATAACTCAGCTGGTTAGAGTATCTGACTCATAATCAGAAAGTCCCTGGTTCGAGCCCAGGTGGGCCCACAAGGTGGAAATCCTCAGTTTAAACGCTGAGGATTTTTTTGTTTTAACCTTTTATAGATTAAATAGTAATAATTTATTGAGGCTAATCGTTAAATTATTAAGGAACAATTCTAATTACATAAACAGAAATCACGAATTTTAAAATCTTACTTGGATTATAAGCATCTTTTTATCGATGAAATGCACAAAAATAAAACTTCACCTCAAGTTCACATTACTTTTTTGCAGCACTTCAATTAAAGTTCTACTTTCGCACCCGTTACAATAAATATGAACAACTTTCTTTCACTATCCCTAACAGTGTTAGCCCAAAGAGCTACGCCTCCACCTCCAGTACCTAAAATGGGTCCAGGAGGACCGCCTCCACCAGTTGGTGATGTTCCATTGGATGGAAGTATTTGGTTATTAATTATTGCTGCCTTAGTAATGGGAGCTGTGATTGTTTATCGCAATCGTGAGAGAGCTCTATAGGTTCATTAATCTTTTTACATACTTTCCTATCACGTCAAACTCTAGATTGATTGTATCATCTATTTTCATAGTCTTAAAGCTAGTATGCTCATAAGTATAGGGTATTATAGCAACAGAAAAGCTATTAAGGTTTGAATTTACAACCGTCAAACTCACACCGTTGATACAAATACTTCCTTTTTCAATAGTCACATTTTGTAAACTAGGGTCATATTCAAAAGTGAAAATCCACGAACCGTCTTTATTGATTACCTCATTACAAGTTGCTGTTTGATCAACATGTCCTTGAACAATGTGGCCATCTAATCGCGCATTCATCATCATAGCACGTTCTATATTAACAATGTCATTGATCTTGAGTTGACCTAAATTAGTCTTTTGTAGGGTTTCGTCTATTGCGGTAACCACATATTGATTTCCTTTTATCTCTACAACCGTTAAGCATACTCCATTATGGGCTAGACTTTGATCAATTTTAAGCTCACTAGCGATATTGCTCTCTAGAGTTAAGTGGAGATTTGTGTTTTCTTTTTTGAGTTGAATAACTCTTGCGGCAAACTCTATTATTCCTGTAAACATAAGTGATGAAAAACCTTTACTTTTATATTCTCAAAAATACGGCGAAAAACACAGCACCGCATGAACAAAAAGCAAAATATTAGAGTTGGAATATCATTAGGAGATCCTAATGGAATAGGAGGAGAGATAATATTAAAAGCATTTGAAGACAATCAAATGCTAGAGTTGTATACTCCAGTAATTTTTGCGAGCACTAAGTTATTGTCTTATTACATCAAGACATTTAAACTCAATATCAAAATTCATGGTATTACTTCTTTGAATGATGTTGTTGAAGGAAAGGTAAACGTTGTTAGGTTAATTAAAGAGCCATTCATGGTGAATTGGGGAACAGTAGATCTGATTGCTGGAGAACTTGCGGTAAGAAGTTTAAAAGCAGCAACCTTAGCTTTAAAAGAGGACCAAATCGATGTTTTAGTAACCGCACCTATTCATAAGGAATCTATTCAATCAGATGATTTTAAATTCCCTGGTCATACAAATTATTTGAATCAAGAGCTAGAAGGTGAAAGCCTCATGTTTATGGTTTCTGAAGATTTAAGAGTAGGACTTCTTACAGATCATGTCCCCATAAAAGATGTTCCAGATCAAATAACAGAAAAACTCATAAAGACTAAAATAGGAACGATTAAAGAATCGTTGAAGAAAGATTTTGGTATAATAAAACCTAAAATCGCGGTTTTAGGCATCAATCCACATGCAGGAGATAATGGTGTAATAGGAACAGATGATCAAGAAAAGCTCATTCCAGCACTTGAGGAATTAAGAAAAGATGGAACTTTAATATTTGGTCCCTATCCTGCAGATAGCTTTTTTGGCAATAAGAAGCATTTACAATTTGACGCTGTACTAGCTTCATATCACGATCAAGGTTTAGTGCCTTTTAAAACCATTGCATTTGGCGCTGGAGTTAATTATACGGCTGGTTTGAGCCATGTAAGAACAAGTCCAGATCATGGAACTGGTTTTGATATTGCAGGAAAAGGAGAGGCAAATCCATCTTCATTTATGGAGGCTATTCATACCGCTGTTCTAATTTATAAGCACAGGAAAATGTATGAAGAACTCTCTGTAAATCCACTAAAAAATCTTTCTAAAAAACGTAGATGATATTAACAATGATTTTTAATAACTTTTATTATCTTTGCCCGCTCGTTTAACGAGGAAGATTATGGAACTCAAAGCTTACAATATTTCCTTTGCCGGATTAAAGCAAGGGAAGCATCAGTTTCAATATGAGGTCGATAATGCGTTTTTTGAAAATTATGGTTTTGAGGATTTCAATAGTTCTCAATTAAATATAGAAGCTATTTTAGATAAAAAGTCCACATTGATGGAGTTAAATTTAGAAGCTTCGGGTTCAATTAATGTCAATTGTGATGTTTCAAACGAACCATTTGATATGACTATTGATACGGAAATGAATGTTATTGTGAAATTCGGTCAAGAATTTAATGATGATAATGAAGAGCTGCTCATCTTACCGCATGGTGCTTATGAATTTAACATAGGTCAGTTTGTTTATGAGATGTTGGTTCTAGGAATTCCGTTTAAAAGAGTTCATCCAGGAGTAGAAGATGGGTCATTAGATTCAGATTTATTAGATAAATTGGAAGAACTCAAACCTAAGAACCTTGACATCGTAGAAGATAATAAAGAAAGTACCGATCCCATTTGGGACGCATTAAAAAAATTAAAAACGGATAATAATAAATAGCCATGGCGCATCCTAAGAGAAAAATCTCCAAAACAAGAAGAGATAAAAGAAGAACTCACTACAAAGCTAGTGTTCCACAAATTGCAACAGATAGCACAACTGGTGAAGCACACCTTTACCACAGAGCACACTGGCATGAAGGTAAATTATATTACCGCGGTAATGTATTAATCGACAAATCGGAAGAAATAGAAGCATAATTCACTGATTTAGTAAATCAGTAGAAAACAATGCTTTTCTTTATAAAATCATAAAAAATGACACGTTTTTATTAAAAACGTGTCATTTTTGTTTGTTTCTGCAAGTTTTTCAGTAGCTTTCGCGGCTCTAATAATTACTAGAATCACCTTTATGAGTAACATCAAAGCGGCGATTACTGCGGTAGGTGGCTACGTGCCAGACTACAAGCTTACAAACGCTATCCTAGCGACTATAGTTGATACTAATGATGAGTGGATAACCTCTCGCACCGGTATCAAAGAGCGCAGGATTTTAAAAGATGAAGATAAGGGAACCTCTTATCTTGCCATCCAGGCAGCGCTAGACCTTATTAAAAAAAGAGATCTAGATCCTCAATCCATTGACCTTGTTATAGTAGGGACCATTACACCCGATATGCTAGTGGCTTCTACAGCAGCATATGTTGCTAGTGAGATAGGAGCAGTAAATGCATTCTCATATGATTTGCAGGCAGCTTGTTCCAGTTTCCTTTACGGGATGAGCACAGCAACCAGTTATATTGAATCTGGTAGATATAAAAAAGTATTAGTTATAGGTGCAGATAAGATGTCGAGTATTATTAACTATGAAGATCGCACTACGTGTATCATCTTTGGTGATGGAGCAGGAGCAGCGTTATTTGAACCTTCCCCAGATCCCGAAGTTGGATACGAAGATGAAATCTTAAGATCTGACGGAATAGGAAGAAATTTCTTAAAAATTGAAGCTGGTGGATCTTTATTACCACCTTCACACGATACTGTTGACAACAAGCAACATTACGTTTTTCAAGATGGAAAAAATGTTTTCAAACACGCTGTATCAAAAATGGCAGATGTTACGGAGCAAATAGTAAAACGCAATAATCTTACAAATGAAGATATTGACTGGTTAGTTCCTCATCAAGCAAATAAACGCATTATAGATGCTACGGCTCGAAGAGTAGAATTGCCAGAAGATAAAGTAATGATGAATATAGAGCACTATGGAAATACAACCAGCGCAACATTGCCATTACTATTAAATGAATATGAATCTCAATTAAAAAAGGGTGACAAGTTGGTATTTGCTGCATTTGGCGGTGGATTCACTTGGGGCTCCATTTTATTAACATGGGCTTATAATAGCTAATCATAACCACCTATATTATGGATATAAAAGAAATTCAAAACTTAATCAAGTTTGTAGCAAAATCTGGAGCTAGTGAGGTAAAACTAGAAATGGATGATGTGAAAATCACAATCAGAACTGGTTCAGAACCTAGTGATGTGACTTATGTACAACAAGCAATGCCTATGCAGGCCGCACCTATGCAACAAGCT
>JALZUY010000308.1 GCA_023301395.1 Nonlabens sp. | reverse complement strand
TTCTCTATTGATGTAGATAAAGCCTCTTACAGCAATGTGAGACGTATGATCAACAATGGACAATATGTTTCACCTAATGCGGTAAAGATTGAAGAAATGGTTAATTATTTTTCTTATAATTATCCGCAACCAGTGGATGAACATCCTTTCTCAATAAATACCGAAGTATCAAAAGCTTCATGGAGTAAAGAAAACCGAGTAGTACGTATAGGCCTGGAAGGCAAGGTATATAATCAAGAAGAATTACCAGCATCAAATCTTACTTTCTTAATCGACGTGTCGGGCTCTATGGCTTATGGAAACAAACTACCAATGCTTAAAAAAGCATTTGGGTTACTGGTAAATCAAATGAGGACACAAGACTATGTCTCAATTGTAGTTTATGCTGGTGCATCTGGTGTAGTCTTGCCTCCTACTTCTGGAGAAAATAAAACTATCATTCTTAATGCATTAAACAATCTACAATCTGGTGGCTCTACTGCTGGTGGTGCTGGAATAGAATTAGCATATAATCTAGCACAAGAAAATTTTGTGAAAGAAGGAAACAACAGAGTTATTCTTGCTACTGATGGAGATTTTAACGTAGGTATAAGCAGCACTAATAAACTTGAGAAAATGATTGAAAAGAAACGTGAAAACGGCGTTTTCCTTTCTGTATTAGGTTTTGGATATGGAAACTACAAAGATGAACAACTAGAAACTCTAGCCGATAAAGGAAATGGAAACCACGCTTATATTGACACCATGCAAGAGGCTCAAAAAGTTTTTGGGGAAGAATTTGGTGGTACTTTATATACCATTGCCAAAGATGTGAAAATTCAAATCGAATTCAATCCAGCACTTGTTTCCTCGTATCGTTTGATAGGTTATGAAAACAGGTTATTAAATGATGAAGATTTTATAGATGACACTATTGATGCAGGTGAATTAGGAAGCGGCCATACTGTTACTGCATTATATGAAATTACTCCAGTGAATAAGAAAGCTAATCTAGACCAACTTAAATATCAAAACAATAATATTAATAGGAATTATCAAGATGAATTATTCACAGTAAAATTCAGACACAAAAAACCAGATGGCAAGAACAGTATAGAAATGATTCATGTACAAGGCAATAAAACCACAAAAGCAAGTGATGACATGAATTTTGCGACTGCCGTTGCCTTATTTGGTATGCAATTGAGAAGGTCTGCTTATGATGGTAAAACTACCTCTAAGGATATAATCAAACTCGCTAAGAAAGGATTAAGAAATGACAAATTTGGTTATCGAGCAGAATTCATAAGGCTAGTTAAAAGCTCAAACAGCGCAGTAGTAATGAATTAAATTTATAAAATTAATTTCAATCTATTAGAAGTCAGATATTTAATATAATTAAAAAAACATAAGTTTTAAAAGGGTTGTTTAGTTGTAATTAACTCAACATCTTTACGTCTAATATTTTTCAAAACGGCGCAGATGGAAACGATGAAAAGGCTTAGAAGCCAAAAGCACTTTTCATTATCTGCGCCGTTTTTTGTTTTATGCATATTCTATGTAATATTGAGAATATTAATTAAATCATGACATCAAAAGCCACAACTCCACAAGAATATTTAGAACAACTTCCAGAAGATCGTATTCAACCTATAAAGGACTTACGAGATATAGTATTGAAAAACTTACCCGATGGTTTTGAAGAAGGAATACTTTATGGCATGCTAGGCTATTATGTTCCTAAACATAATTACGAACCTGGTTACCATGTGGGCAAAGAGTGGACACCACTTCCATTTATAAACATCGCTTCTCAAAAGAACTTTATTGCTTTATATCATTCTGGGATATATGCTAGTCCTGAACTTATGGAATGGTTCAAGGAACAATTCCATAGACATTCTAAGTACAAACTGGATATGGGGAAAAGCTGTATTCGTTTTAAGAAGGTAAATGAAATTCCACTAGAATTGATTGCTGAATTATGCCGTAAAATGACGGTAAAAGAATGGATTGCGATTTATGAGACTGCGATTAAGAAATAATAAATGAAAGAAAAAGAGAATCATCATATTCCAAAATCACTATTATTTACTAATAACCTTTTAATCTTTTTAGGATGCATTGGCTTCATAATTGGATTGGTTTTTTTTGTATTATTCATGATAGAGATGAATGATAAACATACACAGTCTAAGATTGCTGAACTACGAACTCAATCAACAGCTTATTCCAATAATTCTAATTGCGATATTCCCAACGGGACTTATAAAACTATCTACGACAAACAATTCTCTAATTATCCAGAATTTGTCTTTGAAATAACAGATGATAGCTTGTTTACTAGAGAACAACGATTAAAAATAGAGCGTTCTTATTATGGCATTTTCACCATTGAATATCCAGAAATTAATCAAGACTCATTAACTGATTTTCAAAAAAAATTGTATAATTATAACAAAGGCAATTTCTATAGGATTACAAGTTGTAAAGGGAAAAGTTATAAATTTGAAAACATGATAAATTTACATGTTACCATTTCTACTGGCTCTTTCATGAAACTGGATTAATAATATTGTTAAAGAACCAACAGATTCCGTATCAAGTGTGAAATGACAGTTTTCGAAAAGCCTTAGTAATTTCTATAAATCAGATTTCTTCGCTCTACTTTGAATGACGTTGCCGAATTACCTCATCGCTTTACTAACCCAAGAGATTAGTTGTCCAAATTGCTCTTCTCTACTCATTTTACTGGTATCAAGAAGCATTGCATCTTCTGTTTGAGTTAATGGACTATCTTCTCTTGTAGAATCTATATGATCTCTTTCTATGACGTTTTTAAGGACTTCTTCATAAACGACATCATCACCACGTTCTATGAGTTCATCATAACGTCTTTGTGCTCGTACTTCTGGTGCTGCAGTCATGAATACTTTTAGTTCGGCATCTGGGAAGACTACGGTCCCTATGTCGCGACCATCCATCACAACTCCTTTTTCTTTTCCCATTTCTTGCTGTTGAGCTACAAGCTTTGCACGTACCTCTGAGATTTCAGCAACGAGACTTACTATACTGCTTACCTCTAGCGTGCGTATTTGTTTCTCTATATTTTCTCCATTCAAATAAACATCGGCACGATCAGTTTCTTTATTGTATTGAAAACTTATCTTAATCTTATTTAATGAATCTACTAGTTCTTGAGAATGAAGATGATTATCTCTGTATATTTTTTCGCTTAAAGCGAAAAAAGAAATAGCACGATACATAGCGCCAGTATCTACATAAATATACTTTAAACGTTGTGCGAGTTGTTTTGCAGCGGTACTCTTTCCCGTACTGGAATGTCCGTCAATGGCGATGGTAATTTTATCACTCATTATTGTAAATTTATATTCACACCAAAAAGGCTCGTATGTGCCGCCAGTGTATATCTAGCATGTGTATAACTAAAACGCATTTTATTAATCTTTAAGGAGAATCCACCACTGATTCCAGAAAAAGCTCTGGTATCTTGAATACTCAACTCTTGTGCTCTACGAAAATTATATCCTATTCTAACTTGGAAAGCTTTTTCGGGAAAAATCTCTACTCCAAATACTGTATGTCGCAATGCATTATTGAAAAAACCTGGCTTATCTTCTATAGTGTTTCCATCAAGATCGGTCTGTGCATTGGCATCATTTGAAAACGCAATATTCCAGAATTGTAAATTCTCAAAGGTCACGTGTAAGCGTAATGGTAAATTTCTCATATTATTTGAAAAACCTACAGCAACCTCTAGTGGTAACTTTTCATAAACCTCATTATAAGGAGTAAACTGGGTACCTATGTTGCGCACTACAAATGCGATTCTAATGTCTTTATCTTCATTATAATACAGCGCTCCAAAATCAATTGCTCCACCTAATGAGGAATATTGCTCTAACTTTGAAGAAATTAATTTCACATTTGCTCCTATGTAAATATCAGAAAATGGAATATTATAAGCATATCCAGCAGATATTGCTACGTCATTACCACCAAATTCTCCGGTAGCAATTCCTTGTTCATTAAAACCATTAAAAGTTCCATAGTCCAAATAGGTAACACCTACATGAAAAGTTTGTACATGTCGATCCCAAGTGTATGCATAACTGGCTGTTCCATAATTCACATCGCCTAGATAGTTAGCATAATTAACTTGTAGTTGATTATCCATTTTAGGGTTAATCGTCGCAGGATTAAATATTCCCGACGATGGATCATAATCCACACCAGTAAGCACGCGACCACCTAATGCAGCCTGTTTAGTACTCGATGGAAGATTGAGAAATTGATAGGTAGTTCTTCCTCCTATTTGCGCTTGTGCAAAAGCGGTAGACAGAATCAAGATCAATAAAAACGATATGTGGGATTGAGATAAATTCACTGATAGAATAACGACTGCAAGTTTAATTTATTTTTGAGTGTGTTGCTAGTTATTCATAAGGAAATTGATTTTCTAAGCAATATCCTTATGAATAAGTCTTTTCTAAAAGTGTTTTCCTAATAATTCAGAGCTCTTTCTTATTAGTTATAATTAGATAATTAAAGATTAATATTAAAATACCCCATTTGGGGTATTTTATGACATTCCTATGATAGATAAATTTGATCCTACTCTAAAATTTATAATTATGAAAAAAATTACTCTTATTCTATTTTTATTTACCAGCAGCTTTTTATTTGCTCAAAACCAGCTTTTATCTTCAGTTTCTGAATATTACGATGCTGTTACAGGAACCTATATGGTTAACGATGGTTATGATTATACTTATGACACAAACGGTAATCTTGCATCAGATATCTATTACTCTTATGATCAAACAACTAGTATTTGGGCACCTAGCGATCGCACTAACTATACCTATAACTCTAACAATAAAGTTGTAACTGAAACCTTTGAGGAATATGATAGTGCTACCGGACAGTTTGTACCAGATGATAGAGCCACTTATACTTATAATGGACAAGGAAATATTACTATCATTTTATATCAAGAATATAATGGCAGTAATTATCTTAACAACGATAGAGAGGTGCTTACCTATCAAAATGGACGAATTAACAGTCTTATATATCAAGTATGGAACAATTCTCAATGGGAAGATGAAGAAAAAAACACTGTAACATATAATTCCTCTGGAGTAATTACAGAAGTTATAAATGAAGAAATAGTAAATGGAAGTTTTACAATAGAAGCTAGACAAGTATTTACTAGAAACTCTAATAATTTAATTACTAGAAGTTCTTATGAAAATTTTAATGGAACTAACTACATAGAAGATGAAAGAACAGATTATATTCTAGATACTAATCTAAATAGACTTAGTGAAATAGGTTCATATAATCCGGTAACCACGCCTAATCATAAAGAAGATTACACCTATGATACATCTATTTTAATGAGTACGCTAGATCATCCATTTAAAGACATTACAGGATTAAGATATGTAATAGAAGATAATCCTTATATAAATAAGTTACTTACTAGTGTTGATTCTAGTTATAATAACACGACTATGTCTTACGAACCATCAAGAAGAACGACCTACAACTATAATAGTACGTTAAGTGTTGATGATGAAATAACTGTAGAGAAAATTGAAATTAAAATATTCCCTAATCCTTCCTCTGATTTAGTAAGCGTAGAAGCTTTAAATACATCTGTTAAGCAAATTGATTTATATGATCTAT
>JALZUY010000307.1 GCA_023301395.1 Nonlabens sp. | reverse complement strand
TGATTTGATGCATTGTTTTCCAATATTTAGTAATCTCTTTCCAAGCAAAAAATATAGAATGTTTAGGATCATAAATATGAGTAGGTTCACTACCTGCACCATTTATCTCGATAATACTAAAATTTTTACCTTGAGACAAATCTTCTAGTGATGTACATCGTATATCCAGTCTTCCATAATATAGTTGTGGTACTTGTATACATATATCATCGATGACTTTTTGCATGAACTCATTAACCTTATGACTATCATCGATAAATTTTGCACCTCTAGTATGACTACCATATGGCACGAGTATAAAATCTTCATCTAAATCTAATACAGTCATTAAATAAGTTCCATGCTTTTTACGTAAAGATTTTATCTGAAAATGGCTGCGAGGATTTGTTTTAATAAGGCTCTCAATAGTTGAATTACCATCTCCAGTCACTTTTAAAAATTCTTTAGATACAATACCTGTAATACGTCCTTTTTTTTCATGAGGTTTTCTGATGTAGAAAATTCCTATCTCTGTTGGGTGTTCAATTAATTTTTGAATCAAAAAATCTTTGTCGAGTTTTAAAGCATATTTTAATAGCTGTACTTCGTTTTCTATTTTCTCTACGCCGAGCGCTTTTAGGCCTATATCAGGTTTTGCAATTAATGGATAATTGATAGAAGAAATATTTAAGTCTTTAAGAATTTGCTTAGTATCGGTTCCTTTTTTTATAAATAAGGTTTCTGGAAAGTGTTGTTTAGGAATTGTATTATAGATTTCCATTTTGGATTCCATAGCCATGCCTCCATTAGTGATTTTAGGATTAGCAGCATTAAAAAAGAAAAAAGATCTTGATTTAAAGGCTAAATAAAACCAAACGGGCATTATAGGCAAATAAATCACATTCATGGGCCAGTATTCCCAGTGGAATAATTTATAGAGGCTTAAACTCAATCGATTCATAAGTCTAGATTTGATGTCATTTTGAGAGCCGTATGATTTATAGTCTTTTCTTTTAAATCATGATGAACCAAATTTGCTGTACCCAGATTAAGAGCTGCTTGTGTAACACTCAGTGTTTCCACCCCAGAATTTCTTTTCATGACAAACCCATTTTCTAAATCTTCTTGATTTGATTGATGGAAATCAACGATTTGATCTCCATTTTGAATAGACGTATTGTCAATGAAATCTTTAAATAAATTCTCTCTTTTATTTTTGCTTTGTAGATCGTACAAAGTGCTCGATGACCATATATAATCAGATTCTATTGAAAGAGGTAGCATGTGTTTTTTATTACCATCCCAGCGGTATTCATATAGTTTATTCTCTTGAAATAAAATAAGAGTAAAAGGTTCTATATCTTCTAATTCCATTATTGATAAACTTTGATAAGGATTAAAAGAGGTCATTACCTCTAATAAAATCAGACCTCTACTACGTTTATAAACACCTGTAGATACATGTTTAGTAAAAGCACCATTTAATAGTATGCCTACACATTTATTTTCATTGATTATAAACCAGCTTCCACCACCATGTGGATCTTTGGGGAATAAAATATTTGTATCGTTAATTTTTTGCACTTCTGGTAAAAATGCTTTTCTTCTAGCAATATTTTCATCTCTATTAGAAGTGAGATAAACAGTGTTATTTCTAGATATAAAACTTACTGTACACATTGTTTTTTATATTCTATAGTGGATGGAGCAATGCCAAATGATGCTGGCAAATCTAGTTTACACAAATGATTTATACCGATTTTAATTAGCGCTTTATGATGAATAGTGTGTTCTAAATTATAAATTACTTCTCTATAATAATTAGAAGTGATAACATTTTTTTCTTGGTCAAAACATTGTTCTAACATCATTAATTTATCTTCTTTTTCGATAGAGTTTTGTATCTCATTTATTTTTAACACAGCAAAATCTCGTTCTTGTTCTATGCGCTTATCTCGTTTGCGATCATCATAATTTACCATTCCATGATCATAGCCTTTAATAAGGCATTGAAACAACTCAATTACATGCCTGGTATGTTGACCTATAGAAGTGTCTGAAAGCACACTACATGGAGTAGAAAAATCGTTCTCTGTAATTTGGAGCAATACTACCTTAAATTGTTCCAGTGTTTGTAAAGTTGTTTTAAACATAAATTAAGTGATAACATTTTTTTGCAAATAGGTAAGCTAAATATAAAGAAAAACCTATGTAAACAGATCCTAAAATAATACTAATAATATATTGATACGTGTTGAAATATTCGGCAAATAAATGGCCTATTAAAATAAATAAAGCCATTGCAGTAAAAGTTCCTATACCTATACCTGCAATATAAGATGACATGGAAGGAAATGCATAATTCAATTTGCCTTTTTCTAACATAATCTTATTCCAACTCATCCAATATGGGAATTGTAATGGATTAGTACTACTTAAAATCAATCCTAAGATAAAAGGAGAGGTAAATAGGGGAGAAATGTCACTTACAGATGTCATGGTACCACTCTCTTGAATAGATAAGAATTGATTTATACTTAAATATATTAAAATAAGTGAAGCAACTGGAAATAAAAACAAAGACCATTTATCTTTCCAAGCAATCTTGTGAGCAGCATATAATAAAACACGTACTACAATTATTTCTACTAATACTACAGCTGTAGCAAATAAAAGGCTATCCGTTAATGTATCCTTAGAAGCTATATTTAAAGCTGTTGCATTTAATGAACCTAGTGGTAATGCGCCTAGAAAACTAATTGAAAACCCAGCTATAAAAGAAATTAATAACTTTCTCATTTATTATTTAACTTTTTCCAGTTTTCATCAGCTTGTTGTACTAATTTTTTGGGTTC
>JALZUY010000306.1 GCA_023301395.1 Nonlabens sp. | reverse complement strand
TTACTTTCTTTGCTTTCTTAAAAGAACTAGCACCACAGGCAAAAGCCGAAGCAGCGAAATATGGTGTAACTTCTTTCAAATAAACGATTGATTTTATATACTTTTAAAGGGTTCTTAATAGAACCCTTTTTTTTATGAAAAATATTCTACCACGTGGCCATAAGAAATTATTAAATGCTTGGGCATTTTATGATTGGGCAAACTCTGTTTACTCACTAGTAATCACCAGTGCTATATTTCCTATATTCTATTCTACGGTAAGTAAAAATGCCTATCGAGATGGAAATGTACCTGAGTTCTTAAAGGAAGTAAATAACGAGAACATCATTTTTGTAACCACTGCCATAGCTTTTCTTGTAGTAAGTATTCTTTCACCTATACTATCTGGTATTGCTGATTATTCTGGACAGAAGAAACGATTCATGCAATTCTTTTGTTATCTAGGAGCATTATCATGTATAGGATTAGCCTTTTTTAGTTTTGATTATTTATGGTTCAGTCTAGCCATGTATTTATTAGCGCTCATTGGTTTTTGGGGTAGTCTCGTTTTTTATAATAGTTATTTACCAGACATAGCACTGCCAGAGCAACAAGACGCTACAAGTGCAAAGGGTTTCTCACTAGGTTATATAGGAAGTGTGATACTTCTTGTATTTTGTTTGTTAATGAACGAATTTGGATTTTATCCAGAAAGCGGTAAAATCTTAGGTTTAGACGCAGTTCAAATGTCATTTATCCTCGTGGGAATATGGTGGATAGGATTTGCACAGTACACTTATGCATACCTACCACTAGGAACTAAAAAAGACATAAGTGAGGTCAAGAACATCTTCACAAACGGATTCAAAGAGTTGCGTAAAATATGGAATCAGTTAGGCGATAATGTTCAAATGAAACGTTATCTAGCTGCCTTTTTTGTTTACAGTATGGCAGTACAAACGGTTATGCTTGTTGCTACATACTTTGGAACAGAAGAAGTAACTTGGGAAGAAGGTGGCGCAACTATGGGATTAATTTTATCTATTCTATTGATTCAAGTTGTCGCTATTTTTGGAGCTTTTATTGCGAGTAGGCTTTCTAAAAAGTATGGAAATATTAAAGTATTAATTGTTATCAATATTATTTGGGTAGTGATATGTATCTATGGATACTTTGTGTATTCACCTATGGAATTTTACTTAACCGCAGCAGCTGTTGGATTTGTGATGGGTTCTATACAATCACTTTCCCGCAGTACGTACTCTAAAATGATTCCTGATGGTAATCCAGACACTGCATCATACTTTAGCTTCTATGACGTAGCAGAAAAAATAGGGATTGTGATAGGAATGACCATTTTCACTCTAGTAACACAATTAAGTGGCTCTATGCGAGGTAGTATTCTATTTCTTGTGGTATTCTTTGGAATAGGAGTATTGTTGCTGTTGAGAGTGCCTAAAATGACTGCTAGAAAGGAATAACTCAACTCTTAAGAAGTAACTCAATCAAGTGCTAGTAAGTAAATTGTTAACTCAGACCTATTCCACTTAAAATTAGACCTATAAATAAGGTTATTAATGTAAGATAAACCAATTTAAATTTTAAGCTATCCGTTAGTATGTAACCACTAATAGCCAGAATAGATAAGAAACCCGTTTCTAGACGTACCAGACAAACTCCTACTATCAAAACGATAAATAAAGTGTGTGTTAGGCTACTCTTAGGCTTCACAAACAAAGTAATTGCTACAATAGCTTCTAGTATTATAGTCGCCCAAGAAAAGTAGATTGCAGTATTTCTAACTCCTGGGAATACATTATTTATAACAACTGAATTAGATTCTTTTGGATGAGTAGATTTTAAACTTTCTATAAATTCCCAATTCTGACTAATCAAGGTTGACATTTCAGTTTGATCCATTATAAAAGGTCTGAAGATACGTCCAGTATTGAACATGTAATAATAATACTCACCTGATATGAATTCTGGAGAAATAAGTTTTTGTATTGCTGCAATACCTATTACAATAACAATAATTGTTTTTAAGGAGTTTAAAAATGATTTAAAATCTATAAGTTGGAATAGATAAACTATGGTGATTATCGTTATGTATAATAGTAAGAAATGATGATTTGCTACGTAGAAATAATTGGTGACTAATTCTATAGATAAAAGCGTCATAAAAACAATCCAAAAGCAAATAACTATTTGCTTTTTCTTGTTTATTAATAACGTTACTATGATAATAATGGCAATTATTATTTTAAAATAATAAGCAATATCAATAGTTTTTAAAAGATAGATTATGGTAATTAAAAACAAAAAGTCAAAAACTGTTTTGTTCTTATGTAACCTGGCTTTTATGTTATTCCAGCTTGTCAATGCGGTAATTGAATCTCGTTAATTATTTTTCGATTGTAAGTAGAATTGTCCATATTAATATATGGTTTCCATACTTGTATGGTGATAGAGTGAGATTGTGATTTCTTTAGTAAGAGTTGCGCAGTTTTTTTAAGATTAGAATCACTAGGAAATAGCTTTAAATTATTTATAAG
>JALZUY010000305.1 GCA_023301395.1 Nonlabens sp. | reverse complement strand
GATCCTTAGGAATGTTCTTTTTGAAATTTGCAATATCATAGTTAGCCTGACGTGCTCCAGTGTTTCCATAAACCATATTATAATTTGCTGGTTCTGTGAAGCGAGCAATAAGCTCATAGGCATATCCTTTTACAGTAACAGATTCTACATTTAATGGTTGATTATCTCCATTGAAAACTGAGATTCTAAATTTTTGAGCAATGACATTGAACTCAAATTCATTCTTTTCTAAGGAACTCAAAACACCTGAGTCTACTAATCTATAATCGTATCGCCATCCTTTCTCAGTATGAACACTGTCTGCTAGATATTCTATACGTATTTGTCTGTAGTAGTCATAATCTGCATTTACATTAATTTGCATGCGGTGAACTGGCACCTTATTTTCTAATTCAAAATCTATAAATGAATAGTTAGATGACTTATCATCTTTGCGCTTCATGGTTTTAATACGATGAGTTTTCACAACTCCTTCTGTACGTTGTCGTTTTGTGATAGTAGCAGACTTTAAATCAGGCTGTTGATTACTTTTTACTAGTACACGGAAATACTTGTAACTAGCGTCTGGGAAATCGAGTTTTGTGAAATTGTAATCTGTAGACGAGTTTTTAATATCTAGAATGCGATAATCCTCAAGAATAGTAAACCATTCTTTTTGATCTTGACTTCCTTCAAGATTGACTTTCCAGTCAAAGTTTTGATCATTAAATGATAGTTGAACATAGCTTATACTAGCTTCTTTATCGAGTTGAAATGTATAGTAATAGCCTTTCTCAGATTTTGTCTTATTAATGATCTTAAAAGAGCGATTGACATTCTTGAATTTTTCAGAGTTCACTTTTAAGATATATGGGACTTCTAAAGTGTCGTTTTTCTCTGTAATACCATAGATTCTCACATCTTTTAATGATGGCTCTACATTTACAAAAACATCGTCAGGAACAGTGATTTTGTGCCAATCATCAATCACGCCATCAAGTGATCGTTCATAATTATAGTCAGCCACTTGTGCATAAGAACAAATGCTTATGAATAGTAGTATGTAGGTACAAAATTTAAATTTCATAATCATTTTTTAAATATCGTTACGGTCATCAAATTCATCTACAATAGATTCGTCAACGACTTGATTTTTATCATCGTTAAATTCAGCAACTATTGGTTGTTGGTTCTCATTGTTTTCATCTTCATTATAAATGATCTTACTCTTATACTTGTTATAAAGGAATGAGATAATTAATAGTAGTATTCCTAGCGATACAAATACAATCGTTTTAGAAATAGTAGATAAACTAGTTAGATCATAAAAGAATAGTTTGATTAAGGTAATTCCAAATAATCCCATTCCGCCTATTCTTAAATATGGCTTGTTTTTCCATATCCCAAAACCGATTAATAAGAACGAATAAACGCCCCATAGAATACTCAATCCTAGTTTATAAGAATCTCTTGCTCCAGCGATGTCTAACCAGTGAATCAACTCACTGCTTACTACCCAAACTATAGTTACATGTAAAATGATATCATAGGCTATTTTAAAGCCACGACTCATACCTGACTTTTTTACAAAACGATATAAGGCTGTCATAGCAGCAGCTAAGAAAGCAAATGACACATAACGTATCAATAGATAGAAAACACCGCTATTGTAATTATCTGATGGGTTTAAGTACGTTTCTCTCAACTCACTTAAAGAATAAAGACCTAATACTAAGAATACAAAAATGGTAAGTAAGGTTAAGATAAGTGATGAATACTCTAGGATTAGATTCTTGAACTTCTTAAAATTAAGATAAGACAAGAGACCTATAAAGAATAAGCTATAGTTAATCACCCATATAGATTTGAAATCTTTTAAACTATAATCTTGTGTCGATGATGAATAAGATTCTAGATTATCTGCTTTGATTTCAGAATTAGCATATAATTGATCCCAATACAATTCAATCTCCAGTCTAAAAGAATAGTACAAACTGAATACGAATAAAATAGGTATTCCATAAGTTGCTAATTGATATAACATATGACCCTTCTTAAAAGTAGATGTAAAACTATCTTTTCTTTGAAGATATAGGATAAATCCAAATGCCGTTACAAACAATATAGATGTTAGAAATCCAGAGTTCAAGAATGGTATCGCATCGCTTACTTCTTTATAATAAGAGTTGCCATAATCATTAGACCAGTCTTGTAGAAGGCTTAAAAAAGCCAGTATCATAATAGGATAAGAGAGCTTTTCATAGATCTCAATTTTCTTAGAAGTCCCTAACCAGAATAATAAACCTGCTTGTGCTGTCCATAATAAGGTTACCCAATTACCTTCTAATTGAACTGGAATGGCAATAGTTATAAATGATAAAACAAGTGCTGTTGCAAAGTAAAATAGTTTTTTATCATTAAGACTTTGCTTATAAATGACTGCGGCAACGAAAAAGTGAATTACGGCATTACCTAGAGTGAAAAGACCTAGATTGTTTTCACCAGTTTCATTTCCGCTTAAAATAGCAATGCCTAAACCATAAAACACAAAGGAATTCACCAGTAATAAGGCAATATCTATGATCTCAAATGCTTCTTTTTTAATAAGTTTATAAGCTAAAAATGTTACATAAAAAATGGCATAAAACAGCACTAAAAATCCAATCCCAATAGAGAAATGTTCGTCATTTTCATAACCATCAAAAAACCAAACTGTAAATATCAACCAAGTCATCACAAAAGCTGAGTAGTACAATGGTTTCCAGTATTTTTTAAAAGATAACACTAAGATCCCTATATTAACTGTGGCTATGTAACTAAACAGTATCTCTACCCTACCAGAGTCATTACTCAATAAGAAGGGAACGGCATAAGCACCTACTAATCCTAGATGGGCTATAATTTGCTTGTTATAGCTTATAGCGGCGACTACGGTAAACCCAGTAAATAGTACCATAAGTACAAAGGCAAATGTTTGCGGTATGAGGTGGTAAAAACTGTATGCAAAAAAGGTGATAAAGTATAACGTAACTATAGCTCCACTAACGAGTACAGCACTATAAGCCTCATATTTCTTTTTTAATTTAATCCCAAAACCTAACAATCCTATAGCAGACAAATATCCAAGTATTATACGAGTCAACGGACTGATCAATTCATTTTCAATCGAGTACTTTGCTCCTATCCCGATTCCTATAACGAGTATCAAAATCCCAATTTTATTCAAGAGGTTTTCTCCTATGAATTTTTCAAGATTAGATTTTCTAAGTGGAGATAGCTTTTTAGGTTTTTGATCAGCTCTATACTGCGGAGTTTGTTGTTGTTGTTGTTGTTGTTGTTGTTGTCGAACTGGTTGACGATTGCTATCTGCAAGCTGTTGTGGTCTGTTCTGATTTTGATCAACCCATTGTCTGTTGATGTTCTCAACTTCTTTTTGTTCTTGTGCCTGTACCGGTTTATCAACAGGAATAGAATTTACAGGTCGCTGTTGTGATACCGCTGCCTGTAATTGATCTATTTGATTCTTTAACTCAAATATCTCGTACTTAAAAGCTTCATGCCGTTTAGAAAGTAATTCTAACCGTTGAATAAGCTGGTTGATTACCTGTTGATTATCTGCCATAATAGGATGATTGT
>JALZUY010000304.1 GCA_023301395.1 Nonlabens sp. | reverse complement strand
CTTCCGATCTGTTAGGTGCATCTTTATAGATTGCGGCGATTTTCTCGATATGATCGTTAGACTTTAAAGCCTCAGCAACTTTATCTGGAATATTTTCTAACTCTTGTAAGTATCTATGGAAATCACTAGTTGAAATCTTACCTTTTTTCTTTGCAAGTTGCAAGGCGATAAGTGTAAGAACTGTTATTTGAGTTGTAAATGCTTTTGTAGATGCTACACCTATCTCAGGTCCTGCGTGAGTATAAGCTCCTGCGTGAGTTTCACGAGAAATAGAACTTCCTACTACGTTACATACACCAAATACGAAAGCTCCTTTTTCTTTGGCCATTTTGATAGCTGCCATAGTATCTGCAGTTTCTCCACTTTGAGAAATTGCGATAAGAACGTCATCTTTATCAATTACAGGATTTCTATATCTAAACTCTGATGCGTATTCTACCTCAACCGGTATTCTAGCAAGGTCTTCAAATATATACTCAGCTACAAGACCAGCGTGCCATGATGTTCCACATGCTACTATTATTATACGTCTTGCGTTTAAAAATTTATCGATATGATCATCGATACCAGCCATTTTAATCAAACCTTGATCAACTAGCATTCTACCTCTAAAGGTATCCCTAATTGCTTGAGGTTGCTCATAAATCTCTTTAAGCATAAAGTGATCATAACCACCTTTTTCAATTTGCTCAAGATTCATTTGCAATTCTTGTACATAAGGATCAACTAGTGAATCATCATGTATTTTACGGATCTTCATGTTCTTGTGCGTGCGTACTACAGCCATTTCTCCATCCTCGAGATAAATTGCTTCTTTTGTAAACTCTATAAAAGGTGATGCATCACTAGCGATGAAAAATTCATTTTCACCTACTCCTATAGCAAGAGGAGAACCTAATCGAGCTACTATAATTTCATTGGGCTTTTTACGATCAAAAACCGCAATTGCATAAGCTCCTATTGTTTGATTCAATGCAATTTGAACAGCTTTACCTAGTTTTACTTTTTCTTTATTTTTTACATCTTCAATAAGATTAACTAACACCTCAGTGTCAGTATCTGATTGAAAAGTAAATCCTCTATTCATCAACTCCTGTTTAAGAGGTTGATAATTTTCAATAATTCCATTATGGATAATTACTAAATCTCCACTATTAGAAAAATGAGGATGTGAGTTCACATCATTAGGCACACCATGTGTAGCCCATCGAGTGTGACCTATAGCAATGGTGCCATTTGTGGTGATCTCTTTCTCTAGCTTTGCTTCTAAATCAGCAACTTTCCCTTTGGTTTTTGAAAACTTAAGATCTTTCCCGTCATAAATTGCTATTCCTGCACTGTCATATCCTCTATACTCAAGCCTTTTAAGACCATTTAACACGATAGGGTAAGCATCGCGATGCCCTATGTAACCTACAATTCCACACATAATTTTTTAGTTGATTAGTTAGATTCTGTATAGAAAATCTTTAACCTCAAGCGCTTATCATCATCTGCTGGGTTGCTTGATAGATTCCCGTGTAATACAGTTCCTTCATGAGATATAGCAGATCCGAGTAGAATTTCCTCTACCAAAATAGGACCTTTCACATCACTATTTGATATTAGATTGACGTTTTGCGTTACCGCTACTGCTAATCTAACATTTTCTGTATCTCCATTAATAATATTATTGATGTGTTGCGTGAGTCTAATTTTGTACTTCACACCTTCAGAACTCTCATCTTCTTGATCTACTCGTTCCAAGCGTCCTAAATGACTGACATTTGAATTAAGCGCTATATCATTTGTACTCAATAAGAAATCTGCAAGAACTACATTATTGTCAAAATCATAAACAGTAATACGTTCTGGCTCAGAAGCTCCAGTTCCTATAGGAAAACTATTTTGATCTACATAAAAGGTAAGTGATGCTTCATTTATCAACCAGTCATTTGCAATGATTTCTGTTAAAGCATCTGCCTCACCATTCATATCAGCATCTTCTCCAAAAAGATCTAATAAAACTATAGATCCAGGTCCACCTTTTAGATATAAAAGCTCTTCTCCATTGACATCATCATTTGCTGCTTGAATATCTGATACTAGAGTAGGGTTTAATTGGCTATTATCAATAAAACCAACTCTATTCCCACCAAAATCCAAATTGAATACTGATTGTTGAGACTCAAAAATCGTTGTATTATCACCAATGATCTCAATCTGAGATGTTATATAAAGATCTACAGAAGCTTCATTTATATTTAAATGGGTCAAGTTTCCTCCAAATATTACATCATCAACTTTAAAATATAATCCTCTAAAGTAATTTTGAAAATCACTATTGCTCTGTAAATTAGAAGTTCCTTCTTGATCAAGAATAGTGTTTTGCCAAAAAGCTAATTGAGCGATCTGGTTAGGACTAGCATTTAGAGTTTTACCTAAAACAACCCTTAATCTAGGAGTTAATCTTTGTGAAATAGTTGTGATTCCTTCCTCGGTTTCTTTAAGTTCAACTTCTAATGGGTCAGGAATAAAACCAATGTTTTCATACAACAACTCTCCTTTTTGAGCGTCTATCGTAGGTCCCAAATCAGAAAAATAAACAGCTGGTTCTTCAATATCTACAGAATTAAAATTACTTAAAAAATAATTGTTTCGATAAACTTGAAGTTTAAATGTACCATCACCGTAAATTGAATCTAAATCATAAGTCCTTGAATCGCCATCAATTGTGGTCAGAGTTGAAAAATAAGGCACGTTCAACACTACGCTATCTAATACAGGATTAGTTCCAAAGTTAGGATTTGAAGTAGGTAAATTTAGTTGTGTGACAAAACTATAATCCATTCTTCCATATATTGGATCTGTATAAGAACCTAAGGGCATAGAATTAAAATTATTAGTCTGTACAGGTCCTAAAAGCTCATTAAAAGCAACAACATCAAATTCCTGAGATTTAATGCGATCATTCAATTGATCTGCTCCCAAAATTTCGCTCCCTATGTTATTCAACTCATTATCACAGGCTACTAATCCTACAACTAATCCTGTAATAATTGAAACGTTTAAAGCTACACGCTTCATTTTACTCATTTTCATCTTCTTCTTTTTCATCTAATATGTCGTTAAGATAGAATCCCTCATAGGCATCCGCAAATTCTTCATGAGAATGATACTCCAGTGTTGGCTTATCAAGTGAATCGATATAAGAGTTCAGTTCTGGATCTAGATCTTCACTAGCTTTAATTATACCATCACTGAATTTAACCGCATTCTTCATTAAGTTGATGTAAGATGGTTCTTCAAACTCTGCCACTGCCTCATCATCAAGTGCATCAAACCTAAGTTTATCTATCATTTCAGTATCTAACGTTCCATCAAAGGATTGATTATATACTGAGGTAACTATTTTACTATCTTCAAATAAAGGATCATTACCATAATAGTTTTTGATGTATAATGGAAGTAGTCCAGCTAACCATCCATGTACATGAATAATATCTGGAGCCCAGTTTAATTTTTTCACTGTTTCAATAACACCTTTTGCAAAAAAGATGGCACGCTCGTCATTATCATCAAACATGTTTCCATCTTCGTCTGTAAGTGTAGCTTTACGTTTAAAATAATCTTCATTATCTATAAAATAAACCTGCATTCTTTCCTTAGGAATAGAAGCTACCTTTATAATCAAAGGCATGTCTAAATCATTGATTATCAAATTCATACCGCTTAAACGAATCACTTCGTGTAACTGATGTCTGCGTTCATTTATATTACCAAAACGTGGTGTAAAAATTCTAATTTGACCACCGCGATCATTTACCATTTTGGGACTAAAATAGGACATCGATGATGCTTCAGTTTCTGGTAAATAAGGGATAACTTCTGAGGATACGTATAAGACTCTTTTTTCCTTCATAAATTGTTTTATAGTTGCCTAACTTTTAGCAAGCTGCAAAAATACACAATTTCTTGCACTTTAATTGTTTAACCTTATGTTTGTAACACTAGCAAAATCAATAGCCCTATGGTATTTCAAACCCATAAAACTTTAACCACACAAATTGAGAAACTTAAAGACAAATCTCTTAAAATAGGATTTGTACCTACAATGGGCGCCTTACATCAAGGACATCTATCATTAATGGAACAAGCTATTCAATCAAATGATATTCTAGCTGTATCGATTTTTGTAAACCCTACTCAATTTGATAATTCAAGTGATTTAAAAAGGTATCCTAGAATTGCAGAACAAGACATTGAACTTATTTACAACCATTTTGATAAAAACAAAGTGGTCATTTACACGCCTAGCGTAGAAGATATATATGGAAACAATCCAGTCTCAAAAAGATATTACTATGATGGCCTAGAGCACGTTATGGAAGGAGCAAACCGACCAGGTCATTTTGATGGAGTAGGTACCATTCTTGAGTTCTTATTTGAGAAAATCCATCCAGATTACGCTTATTTTGGAGAAAAAGATTTTCAACAATTACAAATAGTTAAGAAATTGGTTGAAAAATTAAAGTCATCGATTCAAATAATAGGATGTGCCATTAAAAGAGAAAACCATGGACTTGCTATGAGCTCACGTAATGAAAGATTAAGCCCTCAAGCGAGAAAAGAGGCTGCTTTTATATTTGAAACACTTCAAAGCACATTAGTATATTTCAAAACTCACAGTATAAATGCAACCTGTAAAATGGTTGAAAAATTGTTTCAAGCACAATACAATTTTAAACTGGAATACTTCACTATTGCTAGTGAAGAAACCTTATCTCCCGTAAAACGTAAATTTAAAAAGCACACCTACAGAGCTTTTATAGTTGCTCATATTGAAGGTGTACGTTTAATAGATAATTTGCGTTTATCATAAAAACCATTAATAAATAGTTACAAATCGTATCTTTGCCACATGTTAATTACCGTAGTAAAATCTAAAATTCACCGAGTTAAAGTAACCGGTGCAGACCTCAATTATATAGGTAGTATCACCATAGATGAAGATCTCATGGATGGTGCAAACATAGTTGAAGGTGAAAAAGTGCAAATCGTTAATAATAATAACGGTAACCGTTTAGAGACTTATGCCATTCCTGGTCCTCGAGGTAGTGGAGAAATCACTCTTAATGGTGCAGCAGCGAGAAAAGTATCTCCAGGAGATGTACTTATTCTTATTTGCTATGCTCAAATGACAATGGAAGAAGCAAGAGCTTTTAAACCTACGTTACTTTTTCCAAATGAAGAGGACAATACCTTATCATAAACCAGCTTGAAAAAAGCACTTCTTAAAGCCTTAAAAATCATCTTACCACTTGGGTTAGGTGCGTTTTTAATATATTTTTCTTTATCACAATTCAGTGATAGTCAAATTAGCGAAATCCAGTCTTTTCTTGTTGATGCAGATTATAGTTGGGTAATTCTAGGGGTTGCTCTTGCTTTTCTAAGTCATATATCAAGAGCTTGGCGCTGGAATTACATGCTCAAAGCAATAGGACACAAACCTGCATTCATGACAAACGTACTTGCCATAGGTGCTGGATATGCAATGAATTTAATTATCCCTCGTAGTGGTGAGGTTGCTCGTGCTGTAATTGTTAATCGTATAGATAGTGTTCCTGTAGACAAGGCCATAGGAACTATAATTGCTGAACGTGTTCTCGACTTTATTATTTTACTCATTATCACAGCGGTCGCATTGCTTATCTCTGGAGATGTGATAATTGATTTCTTCTTGGAACATTTGAATACGGCTTTCGCAAAAGCGGACTCATCAACACTAGTTATTTACATCTTAATAGCTCTAATAGGAATTATACTTTTAGTCTTATTACTATGGTATTTCAAGCCGTTTAAAAAAATTAAAAGCTTCTTAGCAGGACTTAAAGATGGGTTTCAAACCATATGGACTATGGAGCAAAAATGGCTTTATCTAGCCCATACATTATTCATATGGAGCATGTATTTACTCATGTTTTATGTAAGTGTTTTTGCGCTTCCAGAAACAGCGTTAATGCCAGTGAGCGGTATATTAAGTGCCTTTGTAGCAGGTAGTTTTGCAGTAGCTTTTACAAATGGCGGCTTTGGGGCTTACCCTTATTTTATAGCACAGGTATTGTTACTTTTTGGAATTACTGAAACTTTAGGAACTTCTCTAGGCTGGATACTATGGACATCCCAGACAGCGTTAGTTCTGGTATATGGTCTAGTATCATTTATAATGCTATCCATAAAAAATAGTCTTTCGGCTAAATAATTGTAAATTTCGTTCCCAAAAAATTTCACATGAAACACCTTATTGCTTTCATACTATTGCTACTTACTTGCAATACTTTATTTGCTCAAGCTCTTTATAGAGCCTATCCTAGTGATGTTCTAGGTACAGAGCGTAATATTAAAGTTCTCAAACCTCGCAACTATACTGAAAATCCAGAGAAAACCTATCCGCTAATTGTGGTGTTAGATGGTGATTACCTCTTTGAACCAGTTGCTGGAAATGTAGATTATCTATCTTATTGGGATCAAATACCAGAAAGTTTTGTACTAGGGATTAATCAAAGACAGAGCCGTTATGATGAAACTGCCATTGATCGCAACAGCGGTTTACCAGAGTCCCAAAGTGCTGAGTTTATGGATTTCATTATGGAAGTGGTTTCTACCATGAAAGAAGAATACCGCATTGCTCCTTTTACTATTATAGTAGGAAAGGATATTACATCAAATCTTGCTACTTATTTCTTAATGCGTAAAAAAGTTCCTTTTGATGCTTACATTAATATAGATCCTGACTATTCCACTCTTATTACTGAAAATTTAGTCAATAAAATTTCAAAAATGGAAACCAATCAATATTACTACGTTGCCACTCCTGAGAAGTCTAGTACTACAGATCTTATGTTTACCACATCAGTAGATTCTCTTCTAGAAAATCGTAAAAATATTCATCTCAATTATGAAAAAATTGAAGGTGTAGATAAATATGGAATAGGAGCACATGCCATTCCACGTGGTCTCAACTACATTTTTGAAGAATACAAACTTATCGATGAAGACGCACTAATTAATACTGCCGTTGCTGCAAACATGGCCGCAAGCGGTAAAGAAATTAAAGATAAGGACATGGCAACTGCCCTTGAGAAATTACTAGAGAAATACAAATTCATCAAAGAAGTTTATGGAATCGACATGCGAGTGCGACTAGTAGATATCGTTACAGTGGCTGAGCATCTCATAGATAATAAAAAATATGAGGAACTCATAGATGTTGCTGATCTTGCAATGAAGGAATATCCCGATAAATTATACGGCCGTTTTATAGAAGGAATTGGCTATGAAGGAATAGGAAGAACAGATCGTGCTATAAAATCTTATAATGCTGCATATGCACTAGAACCATCTGTAGGAATCACTAAGGATGATGTGCTTGATAAAGTAGAAATGCTACAGGAAAAGAAATAAATGGCCAAAATTAAAACTACCTGGTTTTGTCAAAATTGTGGCGCACAACACGCACGTTGGCAAGGACAATGTACCACTTGTAAAGAATGGAACACTCTTGTTGAAGAGGTAGTTCAAAAAGAAAAAAAGCCTTCTTGGGATGCTTTAGCTGGAGAACCGCTTTCGCGAAAGCGTGTACCTCAACCACAACTCATCTCGCAAATAGACGCAACAGAAAGTCCTAGAATGGATACCACAAATGCCGAATTCAATAGAGTTCTAGGTGGTGGATTAGTTCCAGGATCAATGACTTTATTAGGCGGCGAGCCTGGGATAGGAAAATCAACTTTATTATTACAAGTCTGTCTTAATTTACCATTCAAAACACTTTATGTAAGTGGTGAGGAAAGTGCTCAACAAATCAAAATGCGCGCTGACCGTATCAATCAGGAAGCAACCAATTGTTATATTCTCACAGAGACCAAAACTCAAAATATTTTCCGTCAAATTACGGAGATGGAACCTGAGGTGCTGATTATAGATTCCATACAGACATTACAGACCGAAATCATAGAAAGTACTGCTGGTAGTGTTTCTCAAATTAGAGAATGTACTAGTGAGCTCATAAAATTTGCTAAGGAAACCAACACGCCAGTGCTATTAATAGGTCATATTACCAAAGATGGAAACATCGCTGGCCCTAAGATTCTCGAGCATATGGTAGATACCGTATTGCAATTTGAAGGTGATCGTAATCATACGTATAGAATTTTAAGAGCGTTGAAAAACCGTTTTGGTAGTACACACGAAATAGGGATTTATGAAATGTTAGGTCATGGATTACGTGAGGTAATCAACCCTAGTGAAATTTTAATATCACAACGCGGTAGTAGCTTAAGTGGCACAGCAATTGCCGCAACTATGGAAGGTATGCGTCCATTAATGATAGAAGTACAAGCTCTAGTAAGTACCGCAGTTTATGGGACACCTCAACGCAGTGCAACTGGATACAATTTAAAACGTCTCAACATGATTCTAGCAGTGCTTGAAAAACGAGCTGGTTTTAAATTAGGACAAAAAGATGTCTTTCTCAATATCACTGGAGGAATCACAGTTGACGATCCAGCAATTGATCTTGCTGTGGTAGCTGCAATTTTATCATCAAACTTTGATATCGAGATTTCTTCACAACACTGTTTCAGTGCAGAGGTTGGTCTAGGTGGTGAAATAAGACCAGTTTCTCGCATGGAACAACGCGTTAATGAAGCTGCAAAATTAGGTTTTGACAAAGTGTTTATCGCTCCTGCAAAACAAAAATTTAAAGATGTAGGGACCGATGTTCAAGCATTTTCAAAAATTGAAGAATTAGTAAGATATTTGTTTTCGTAAAAAAGATATAACTATGAAATGGACTTTATTAATACCCGTATTATTTTGCTTAATTTCTTGCAAGAACGAACCAGCCCCAGTAGTAGTTGATCTTACTAATAATGACATTATTCATCTGGAAGATCCAGCTGGCACTTACACAAACCTTGAAACCATTTTAGAGAAGTATAAAGGAAAAGTAATCTACATAGATTACTGGGCAAGCTGGTGTAGACCATGTCGCGCACAAATGCCTTCTTCAAGAGAGCTCAAGAAAAAATATACTGATAAAGAAGTGGTATTCATCTACATCTCTGTAGATCGTGATGCCAAAGCTTGGGCAAACGCAAATCAACAAGAGCAAATTATAGAAGAAACTTATCTAGCTCTTAATTATCCTAAAGGCAAACTCTATCAATTACGCAACGTTAGCAACATACCACGCTATATGTTATATGGAAAAGATGGCCGCATGATTGATGATGCAGCTATGAGACCTAGTAATCCAGAGTTAACCACAATCATCGACGGATTGTTATCTCTTTAAATTGCAGTTTCTCAAAAAATACTGGATTTCAATAAGTGTTTTAATACTGTTTGTAGGAATAATAATTACCTATTTAATTTATCCAGCATTTTTCAACTTCATTTTAAAACCATCACAACGCACTGTCTATGAGCGTAGTTTTACTGAAAAACCTGTAGAATTAAAACGCTGGAACAATTTGTATTCTTTGGCTATTACTGATCAAACTCTAGTTAGTAATTCTATAGCAGAGAATGTCATTACTTCAAACACAAAACCCTTTACTGCTGGTTATATAATAGATTTAAAATTTGGTGAAGTACTCATTGCTCAAGTTGATGCTAATAATTCATGGATTCTAGAAGCTAGAGACTTAAACAATAAACTTCTCGCAGACTCTAGATTAGAAAACAACAAACAAATTTTAAGATTCATTCCTGAAAAGGATATTAAAGCAAGCATCATTCTTCAAGCCAAATTAGATACACAATCCACAACTAATTTTAAAATATACACCGCACCACGTTATGATTTTCCTGTAGCAGGAAAAGGGAATACTGCGATTCAAAGTTTTTGGGGTGCATCAAGAGGTGGCGGCAGCCGCAGTCATGAAGGAAACGATATTTTTGCTCCTAAAAGGCATCCAGTGGTTGCTATCACTTATGGCACTGTTTCTAATATTAGAAATCGAGGACTAGGTGGGAAACAGGTTTGGGTAAAAGATTATGATAATGGTTATTTACATTACTATGCACATCTTGATGAATGGATTGTGAGCGAAGGTGATATGGTTTGGTCTGGAGACACGCTAGGTTATATAGGAAATACTGGAAATGCAAAAAACACACCACCACATGTACATTTTGGAATTTATAAAAATGGAAATGCAGTAGACCCAAAACCCTTCATATGGCAAACTCAAGTACCTAAAAACAGCAGCCTATTACCTTACCATAAAGAAGCAAAAGCAAATGGTTTTGCAGCAAATTTGCGCAAAGAACCATCAAGTAATAGTGACATTATACAAGATTTAAAAACAGAACCAGTTACTATCATAGGCAATACTGGTAATTGGTATCATGTGCGTAGCTCAAATGGAACGAGTGGTTTTATGCATAATAGTGTGGTTGAGAAACAATAACTACATAGCGGTCAACTCCAGCGTTACTTCATAAAGCGGTCTGGACTGCATTTTAGCTTTGAGCCATGCATAAAAAGTCATGACAAAAATATCTTCTCGTTCTACTCCTATCCAGTCAAATGATTTTTCTACGGTATTAAAAAATACATCCGTAGTTACCTCATGAGGTGCATCATAATATTTACGTAGTAACTTAAGATAGGCCAGTACTCGATTTTCGTTTTTATCAAGTAATCGTTTTCTATATTTCTTATTGAAACTACGCATTCTGGATTCTACTAAATCGGGCTGATTGCGCTCTATGAGTATGAGGATTTCTATGATATTACGTTTAATAACCCAATTAAATCCAGTTCGCTTTTCATAGTAATTATCGCTATGAGAAAGACCGCGCATGATGTCGCTGCATGTTACAAAATTTTCATTTTGAAAATGAGCCATTATTAATGCTAGTTGACTTTCTGGAGATGGGTTTTTAATATTATCTAATTGTTCTGTTCCACCATTTAATCTTCCTGTATAAATGGCTGCTAGAGCACGTAATTTTATATAAGATTCTTCAAAGATTTTTTTATGTTTTCCTTTTTCCTGCTCTAATTGAGTTTGCATGATATCTAGAAATTCCTCAGCTTTTTTAAAGTCCTTGTTTCTAAAATGAGTCATGCTCATTAAATTTAAGATGGCTATATGATAATAAAGATGACGACTTGCGAGGTCTTTTTTAGCACTAACTATGCGATAGGCTTCTTCCATAAAATGGTTAGCACTATAATAATCGGTTTTGATTCCGGCGGCATCTGCGGCGATGGTCATTAATGCATATAAAGACTTGTAGCCAAAGCTCGAATCTAACTTTATATCATAAGCTTTTAAATGCCTTTCCATGACTTCTTCTACATCTTGATTTGTGTGTTGTAAATCTGCTTTTATAGAGGCATATGCTGTTATTAAATGAGCTTCAGCAAGATGATTTTTTAAATTCTCTTGATAGTCTTGAATTATTAAAGGCAACTCAATGGTTTCATCCTTATGTGCATATTGCAGTAATGTGTGATAGATCTCGTTCAATAGCGCATAGAGCTCCAGGTATTGGGCTTTTTGAAGTGCTTTTATCAAGGTTTTAAAGGCTAATTTATCAAGTCCTTTTTCAAAGAAAATCCTCGAAGCAAGTAAGCTTTTTAAAATTTGCATTTCTTCATCACTTTCGGTCTCTAAACTGTGCGATGCCGTGAAATCTATCAAGTTATCGCGCAATCGTTTAGTTAATGCGTATAGCGCATTATGATTCTCCTTTCCATATATCTTTTCAGCTAGTCCAGTAGTAACTCCTTTTTCTAGTAGTTGGAAAAGTGTGATGTTCTTGACGTCTGAACGTCTGTTTTTTGCTTTCGCGAAAGCGTAAAAAGCCAGCTTTTCTTCTCCATTCATACTATTTATGATAGCAATAAGCTCTTTCATATCATCATTTATTAAAACTCTAATTTACTTTAAATAAATGATATAAGTTTTATTTATAACTTTTTAATCATAAGAAACAATTTAAAATAGGGTTTAACAAACTTAATAAGCATCGCACATTTGCCCCATCAAACAATCAAAACAAAACGACATGGAAAATCAAACATTCAACCCAGTAAATGTAAAAACAGAAAAGAAAGAGAAAGAAGCATTCAACGGTAAACCTACTCCAGCATTTATTGCAGCATCGTGGAGCGCACTGCTCATAGGAATGGTAGCATACTGCATAGGATTGTGGAACGCAGACATGCTACTCAATGAGAAAGGCTACTATTTTGTCATCCTATTATTTGGATTATTCTCAGTAATATCTGTCCAAAAAGCCGTGAGAGACAAGCAAGAAGGCGTCGCAGTGACAGACATTTATTACGGCATCTCGTGGTTTGTAACCATCGCATCACTGGTATTACTAGTCATAGGACTATGGAACGCAGACTTGCTCTTGAGCGAGAAAGGATTCTACGGTATGTCATTTGCGCTCAGTTTATTTGCTGCTATTGCTGTTCAAAAGAACACGAGAGATGTGAAGTTTATTGATGATCAAGAAAAATAGAAGCTATGGAATGGTTCATTCACAAGAAAGGTTATTTGGTCGTGTTAGGAATACTCTGTATGAGTCCAATCGTAATATTGTCAGTCAGTCCTATATTTTATAGAGGCTGGAGGATTTTAAACATGCTGGGCGAATCTTATATGATAACTGCATTTGTTTTTCATATTATTATCAGTGTCGCATGTTTTACGCTTTCCATTTATGAGCTTAAGAAAAGGCAAATGACAAACATGACCCAGAAAATAATTGGATTGGTAACTAGCTCATCAATGATTATAATTTATCTGACAATTTTTTTACTAACTATTCAAATTTTTCGCTAGCAAAACAGGCTTGTGCGATTGCACAAGCCTGTTTTGATGTTTGAGAAACGATCTCTTGAGAAAGAGGTCGTTTTTATTTATAAAATCATCTTGCGTTTATTTCTACTTTTTCTTCTAAAATAATAAAACAGACTCATTAAAATTATAATGATAATCCAGCTAGGCTCGCTCATTCTTTGTAAATCTTCTCCTGGGTCAAGTGACTTATTGCTTGATAAGATTTGTTCTTGTTTCTTCTTTAAAATAGCCTTTTGGGCTTCGTTCTCTACTACGAGATAAGAAGTTACTGGAGACATCACTCTAGATAAAAAGCTAGCTCTTACAAGACTTAACCATTCTCCAGGTTTAGATGGGTTAAGGTTTTGAGAAGTCCAGTTACCATTTAATTGCAGTGCCGTTTCCCAATCTTTTTCCTTTACGCTATCCTCATTTATAGAAATAAAATCCTTTTTGAGAACTATACTAGGTGTGGAACCTACTGAAATATAATGACTCTTATTATCTGAAGAAATGAACTCTAAAGACGATTTAAAAAACGAAGGTTCTTTTTCTATAATTGGTAATATTGGATTCTTTAACAAAGAATGAGTCATAAGACTATCACTATCTATTAAGTGATAGAAGTTATCCATTTCTGGAAATGTAACTGCAAGATCAGAGAAGTCCTTATCTATAATAGCATGTTCTATATCATTTGCCACGACCACCATAACTGGATAATTATCTGAATGTGTTTTAAAAGAATTTACAAGCGTGTTTTTTATGGCTCTATCGAGAAAAAATCCACCAGAAGGAACACCCATAAATAACGATTGCCAGCTATCATCTATATTTTTAGTAGTCACATAAGAATTCACTTTACTCACTTTTGAATTTACTTTTAAATCTGGATATTTATTTAAAAGTGCACTTATACGTTCTTCAATTTCTTCTTTACTCAGTGCGTTTTCAGAACTTGATCCATCTACTAGAAAATGGAAATAGGGCTTGCGTTGCACTTTGCGCAGAGTTTGCTTCTTACTAACTGGCACATAAGCAATATCATCGTTCTCAAAAGCATCATCTGGATTTTCTTTGGGATTACCTAACTTGATAAGATTACCATCTAGATTGATACTTACAGGTTCTTTATGGATGAATTCAATTCCTGTTTTGCGTACTTCTTCCTTTGTAAAAGGAAACACTCTAAAAGAGACTTTATTACCCGTTAAATAATATAGAATCCCAGGATCTCTGTTCTCATTTCTAATCTGCGAGAAAACCCACATAGCAGCTTTCTTCTCTGCTAGAATCCCCATTTCCTTACGCTCGCCCACATATAAATAGTAATCACTAATCCAGCAACCTACTGGCAAATCGATAATTGTGCTGTACTCAGCATTTCTAAAACCTTCATTACCGTTTGTTATTTCTAGATTAATCCAGCTTTTCCAAACCTTTTCAGTTTCATCATAAGTGCTCTCCACAGTAGTATTAGTGATGGTCACATTTCCATTATTGATATTCTCACTTCTTCCTCTTACGTTAAAAGATGGCTTTCTAAAAAATACTTTTTCAATATAATTGATTTTTGAATCTGATAGTGTGAGGTTATCCAGTACTAACCAGTTGAAATAAGTAGATATATAAGGCGTTTGAGAACCAAAAATAAAAGCTCCATTCCTATCCTTATGTTTCTTGATCACTTGCAAAGTGGACTTGAGTGACTCTTTATCTAAGTCATAAGAGACCGTATAATCTGGTTCATATAAATAGTTCAAAGTATGTTCCAGTGTTGCTTTATCGTTTAAAAATGATAGAGTTAAAAACCCAGGAATCACTAAAAACCCAATCATAGAAATAACAGGCAACATCTTCTTAGCAAGATGCTGTCTTAAATATTTATAATCACTAGCCAACTCATTTATATGAATCACAAAAAGCATTAATGGAGCAAGCATTAAAAACCCAGTTCCCATTACTATAATAGCTAGTACAGAAAATGGTAGGAATGGTAAAAAGACTAAGAAAAAATATAAAGTAAAGGCAAATAATATAGTACGACCTATGAATAATAAAATTCTATAAGACCTTTTCTCTAAGTTAGGAAGACATAGTAGAATTCCATTAATAACAATGAGAACGTAAAACCATACACTACTGAAATCTCCAAAAACACCACTAGAAAACTCACTCGTAATATCTCCATTATTCAATGATAGACCTATAAGCGGTAGTACAAGAACTATAGGTATTTTCCAGAACAGTTCATACTTTTTCCATACCGCAGACTTTCTAGTAATAAGTATATATATAAACCTAATTAAGAAAAACAAGAACAATACTGTTCCTGCAATAAAGAAAACACCAATAACATGATTATTATAATTTAAATCTAGTTGCTTTCTTAAAGGAATCATTACTTGTACTATGATAAACCAAAGCGCCGGAACACCTATTGCCATTAAAAAACTTTTCCAGGGTTTTGGGTTTCTCTGTGATTGTGTAAAATGCACCACGAGAATCAATAGCGCATAAGCCATAGTAGGCATTAAAAAAGTTCCCACATAAAGAAACATATCTCCAGGCACCATCCATCGCGGAATACCAAACGGTATGATCTCACTAGAATAAGTACTATACCAATACACAAACACTACGTAAATTATGAGCATAAATGCTGCATATAAAATATGCACTGTGCGTTTACTAAGAATTAAATAAGCAGCATACCCAAGGTTTATAAACGCAAGGATCGCAAGATTAATCCCAAACATTTTCCATAAGGCTATAGATTCTGGTTTGAGTAAACTACCTATGATATTATACTGAGTATAAAACAAGAAAAACAAGACCATTACAGGAACAGTGTTGACTATTAAAAGCCATCTAGGATGAAGTAAGTTGCGCATATTTTTTGATGATTATTTTTTCTACCAGTAAATAGATGATGATTAAAAAAGTAAGATTAGTTAAAACACCTATGGACTGATGTGTGAGCGCAGCATCTAGATGTAAAAGGTTTTCAATGCTATCCTGTAATGATACAGACACGAGTATTCTTGAAGAATTAATGAATACAGTTACCACATAAGATATTCCTAAAGCACCCAGTAACCACACTACTTTAAAAGCTCTCGACTTCACAAATTTGATGATCAAGAAGTAAAGCATTAAAAAACAAATCAACATGAAGTTATATCCAGAACAAGATTTCTCAATCACCATTTGATAACGCTCATGGAAAAAACCATTTTGTGCAGTAAACACAGATTTTGAACCACTCACTAGGCTAAATATCGCATCTGTAGGTTTCAATAAAAAGTAAAGCTCCTGATTATCAAAAGTTCCTAACCATAACTTTAAAAGCCCAAACAGACTCAAAGCAAGCAGATAATATGGCAGGTTTTTATTCATGAAATTTAGGTCTAGTAATTCTTAAATAGAATAATTAAAAGCACTTTGAATTACAAAGTAACTATATTTAAAGCATATATGTACTATGTTTTTCTTCTTTTTGAAAAACTTGAGGAATTACGCTTTCGCGGAAGCGTGTTCTAAATAGCTCTAGAAATGATTATTAAAAAAATAAACCCTGAAAAATATATCAATCGTTTTTTCATGGAATACTATTCAATCTCAACAACCACAGGACAGTGGTCACTATGAACCGCACTTTGTAAAATCACAGCTCTTTTTACACGGTCTTTCATCGCATCGCTCGCCATATGGTAATCTAAGCGCCATCCTTTATTTCTAGCTCTAGAACCGCCACGATAACTCCACCAGCTGTATTGATCTGGTTCATCGTTGAACATTCTAAACGTATCTACAAAACCACTTGCAACTAATCGATCCATCCACTCGCGTTCTTCTGGTAAGAAACCTGATGTGTTTTTAAGTCCTTTAGGATTATGGATATCAATCGCATTATGACAAATGTTATAATCACCACAAACAATCAAGTTAGGTCGTTCCTTGCGCAGCTCTTTTGAATACTCGAGAAATTCTTCCATATACTTGTATTTAAAGCTCAAGCGATCATCATTTGTTCCACTAGGTAAGTACATGCTCATTATGGAAACATCACCATAGTCTGCACGGATGTTTCTTCCTTCAAAATCCATAGACTCTATTCCAGTTCCATATTCTATATGGTCTGGTTGAGTCTTGGAAATAATCGCAACACCACTATATCCTTTCTTTTGAGCGCTGAAATAATATTGATATTCATATCCAGCATCTTTAAAAGCTTGCGTATCTATTTGATCTTCATTTGCTTTTATTTCTTGCAGGCATAACACGTCTGGATTTGCAGCTTTGAGCCATGTAATGAATTCTTTCTTCATCGCCGCACGGATTCCGTTGACGTTATAGGATATGATTTTCATAGGTGAGTTTTAATTTTTACGAAGGTAATAATTGAATGGCATTTTGGTTGCATTAATAGATTCCGCATCGAGTGCGGAAATTCAAGTTTTTCAAACACTTTCATTGAGGACTGTGGACTAAAAGACTGTAAACTATTCTTTATACATCCCAACCACAAGTTCATCCTTATCATTCATAGTCGCGCGATACATTCCTGCGGTGTTGAATTCCATGGATACATTTCCTAAATGATCTAGAGCTACTATTCCACCTGTTCCGCCTAGATCAACGAGCTTTTTCTGTATCACAGCCTCGGTGGCATCTTTTAAACACATGCCTTTATATTCCATCATTGCACTGATGTCATAAGCCACTTGCGCACGTATAAAATACTCGCCATGTCCAGTACTAGAAACACCACAAGTAGCATTGTTTGCATAAGTACCGCTTCCTATAATAGGTGAATCTCCTATACGACCATATTTTTTATTGGTCATTCCGCCAGTACTAGTTCCGGCAGCGATATTGCCATTTTTATCCAGCGCAACACAACCTACGGTTCCGTATTTAGAATCTTTAATGAATGGATCTTCTAGTTCTAAGAGTGCTACTTTTTTGTCATTAGAGTATTGTTTTTCGGCTTCTCTTTTTAAGACGCGTTGCAAGGACTGGTAACGGTTCTCAGTAAAGAAATAACTGTTTTCTACGATCTCGATATTTGGATCTTGTAACGCTTTCGCAAAAGCGTCTCCACCAGCACCGCTCAACAATACATGCTCAGAATCTGTCATCACTTTACGGGCTAGTGATATAGGATTTTTAACCATAGTAACACCAGCCACTGCACCAGCATTGAGTGTTTTCCCGTCCATAAAACTAGCATCAAGCGAGTTGACACCATCATGCGTGAAAACAGCTCCTTTACCCGAATTAAACAAGGGCGAATCTTCCATAATGCGAATGCTCGTCTCCACAGCATCCATTGAGTCACCACCGTTTTTAAGAATGATATGACCTGCTTTTATGGCTTCGGTAAGTTTTTCATTGTATTGTTGTTCCAGCTCTGGAGTCATATTCTCCTTTTTAATCGTTCCAGCACCACCGTGAATCACTATGGCAAATTCGCTGATTTGTTCTTCTACTTCAGGAGTTGCAAGGTCTGTAGGATTATTGGTTCTTTCTTGACAAGCGATAATCGCTATGGTTGCTATTAAAAAGAGTAGTTTTTTCATGATTCCTAATTTGAGCTACAAGTTACTGAAAAACGAATTATGATTGAAGTTAAGAATTTATTGAAAGTAACCCTAGTCTCATTGTAAAGCTTGCTGTAAAACCCTAACTTTATCCTTTAAACTCATTTAACATGGCAATTGCAAAACCGTTCAACCTCAACAAGTGGATTGAAGAAAATAGAGACTCTTTAAAACCGCCCGTAGGAAATAGAAATTTATATAAAGATGCTGGTGACTACATAGTTATGGTTGTCGCTGGACCCAACGCTCGTAAAGATTATCATTACAACGAGACCGAAGAACTTTTCTATCAACTAGAAGGAAATATAGAAGTTCATATTCAAGAAGATGGTGAGAAAAAAACAATGCTGCTAGGTCCTGGAGACATGTATTTACATCCTGGGAAAGTACCACATTCTCCAGTGCGTCATGAGAACTCGATAGGTCTAGTTGTTGAACGCAAACGCAACAGTCCCGATGTTATTGATGGACTGCTTTGGTTTTGTGACAATTGCAACAACAAATTACACGAGACTTATTTCAAACTTGACGATGTTGAAAAAGATTTTCAACCACGTTTTAGAGAATACTATGCTAGTGAAGAACTACGTACTTGCGATAATTGTGGAACAACGATGGAGACTGATGATCGGTTTGTGGGGTAAATGAAGTTGGTTAAAACTTAATCAAAACCTCACAGGTTTCGCTTGTAAAATTTATATCGATTTTAGAATGCAGAAAAATTATAAAAATTTAGAACTCCTTAAAACCAAAACCTGTGAGGTTTGAATTCCTAAACTACTTCAATAAAAAACCTTCCACATTCATTACAGGAAGTTTACTAAAATTGCTTTCACTAATCGTATTGGGCGCAGCCATAAACGTGGCGTCATATAAAGTGGCTCCTATAAAATAAGTAAGTACAAACTCGTTTAAAAAAGGAAATACATCCTCCATAATCAGTTCTACTTTTATAGCAGCGTGAGCGGCTACTAATGGGAATGCATGTCTAAAAGTAGTCGTCTTACGACCATCGCGGTGTTTTCCACGACTCATGACCATTACAGACTCCATAGCTTGATCACTATTATTAATCAGATAAACGCTCCATTCGTTTGAAGAGGACTCTTCATTAAACTCTTCAAGAATAGCGATGTGAACGTCTTTTACCTCTGGGATGATTATATCTTTTTTCATAACTATTTCAATCGCGTCTCAATCCCAGCAATAAGTTCTTGTACCGTTTCTAGTGCATTCATATCTAGCGTATTCATAAAAACATCCAGATCAGAGTTAGTAATAGGATCCTCATTATGATCCTGTTTATGATCACTTACACTTAATATGATCGGGAAATCATATTTGGGCAGCCATTTAGATTTGTACTGTTTAGTAAACTCGTCTTTATGCAGAAATTCTAGTTGTAAATTTGGATTAGTTTGAAGGAGTTTTTCACGGAAGCTTGACCAATCTTCATTCTCTTTAAAAATCCCATAAGTAAGATCACAGAGTTTGCAATCATAAGTGTCTGGGCTTACTATTTTATGCGCGCTATCGAGCAACGAGTTGATTTTACCTGAGTTTGCATTATAGACAAAAATGAGTTTCTTAATCATAGGAATATATTATTAAATCGCGCTAGAAAATTGCTTTAAGAAACGTACATCGTTCTCAAAAAACAAGCGTATATCACTGATACCGTATAACAACATTGCAATACGCTCCACGCCCATACCAAAGGCAAAACCGCTGTATTCCTCAGGATCAATACCACAGTTAGTAAGCACCGCAGGATCTACCATACCACAACCACCTATTTCTAGCCAGCCGGTACCTTTAGTAATTCTATAATCAATTTCATTTTCAAGACCCCAGTAAATATCAATCTCTGCACTAGGTTCTGTAAACGGGAAATAAGATGGACGCAACCTGATCTTAGATTTGCCAAACATTTCTTGAGTGAAATGCAGTAGCGTTTGCTTCATGTCTGCAAAACTCACGTCTTTATCAATGTACAATCCTTCTACTTGATGAAAAATACAGTGCGCACGAGCGCTTATCGCCTCATTACGGAACACGCGACCTGGAGAAATGGTTCTTATAGGCGGCTTATTATCTTCCATATAACGCACCTGTACACTTGAGGTATGCGTTCTTAATAAAACATCAGGATCAGTTTGTATAAAAAACGTATCCTGCATATCTCTCGCAGGATGATGTTCAGGTAAATTAAGTGCTGTAAAATTGTGCCAGTCGTCTTCAATTTCTGGTCCTTCACTCACATTAAAACCTATACGTGAAAACACTTCTATGATTTGGTTTTTTACCAGTGAAATCGGGTGACGCGCACCTATTTCTAGTGGATAACCAGTACGTGTTAAATCACCATACACACCAGCTTCTTCTTGCTTAGATTCCATAGAATCTTTAAGCTCATTCACCTTATCGTTTGCCTTTTGTTTAAGCTCATTAATAGCTTGACCAAAGGCTTTTTTCTGTTCACTAGGCACTTCTTTAAAAGCATCAAAATAATCCTTAAGCAATCCTTTTTTACCTAGATATTCAATCCTGAATGCCTCAATTGCATCTTTAGAATCGGCTTTAAAGCTTTTTACTTTCTCAATATGTTCCTTAACTCGGTCCAGCATGGTGTTTATTTAATGGCTGCAAATTTAGTTATTTTAAGGTTTAAAACGCTAGCTAGATAGTGCAATCTAGCTGTTTGTGGATTTGTAATGATTTTAAATAACACGCTTTCGCGAAAGCGTAAACACTCAAAATTATACACTTAGCCATCAACCATTCATTTTCTTGATAACTAGTTGCCACTAGGGCTTGATGGTTTTAATAATTTTTTTAGGTTTGTGACATGCAAATTGCTACTTACATATCTGATTTATTATACCGCCATGAATGTGTGGTATTACCAGGCTATGGTGCGTTTATATCGCGTCGTGTGCCTGCTCAGCATTTTATGAGTAGTCATACTATCTATCCACCTAAGAAAGGACTGACATTTAATGCTCAAATCCAGCAAAACGATGGTTTACTGGTTAATTATGTAGCAACCGTTGAGTCTATCCCTTATCAAGAAGCAGTTCAAGAAGTGCGCAATTATGTGCGTTTCTTAGATCATGAATTGGATACAAATGGTGTGATAACGATTCACAAAATAGGTCGTTTTACTCGTAATGAAGAACAGTCGTTGCAGTTTACACCTATGTATTTAGTGAATTACTTGCCTGAGGCTTTTGGCCTTACTGCTCATGAAACATATGCGGTAGATAGAACTCCTATGGAGACTTTTATTCCTGTACCAGTTGTTGAAACAGCTGCTGTTGAAACGCCAGTTTTAATTGAAGAAGAAACTCCAGTAGTTCCTTTACATGTTCCTGCTGCGAGTAAAACACCATGGTTGCGCTATGCTGCAATAGGTGCTGTTCTAGTAGGTTTGAGCTATACAGGTTTTAACAGCTATACTAGAAACGTTGCCCAATCAGAAATTGCTGTGGAACAAATGGCAAATGAGCAATTCAATCGTGAGATTCAAGAAGCGACTTTTGTGATTCCTAATCCGTTGCCTGGTATTGAGCTAGAAGTAGCACCACTTATTAAGAATTATCATATTGTCGCTGGAGCTTTTAGAGATCCATTAAATGCCGACAAGAAAGTGAAGCAACTTATCCATAAAGGTTACGAGGCTGAACGTATAGGTGTGAATAGATATGGATTACACAATGTGGCGTTCTCTAGCCATGTAGATCGTAATGATGCGATTAACGAATTGTACCGTTTAAGGAAACAAGGTTTTACCGGTGCATGGTTACTTACTGGTTCTCTTTCTAAGTAGTTTTTAAAGTCCGCTTTTTTCTAATTTTAAGAATACATACCTTAAAAAAGCTTCGTTCATTTTTGCCATTGCCGCAAAACGAACCAAAAGTCTAGGCTGCGGGACACCTGTCTAAAAATTTCAATTTAAACAACTTAGATGAACTCCGTTGAGTTTGCGTGTTAAGATGTCTTTATTTTTCCTAACTTCATATCATGAAATACGTGCCAAACAACCTGGAAACAGAACGACTGAGATTTCGCTTGATAGAAAAAAGCGATTTTGAAGCCTGGTTGCCTTTTTTTAGTCCCGATTTAGATCGGCATTTTCTATTTCTAGATCCTGATAAAACGGCGCTGAAATTATGTGAGTTTTGGTTTGAAAAATGCCTATTACGCTATGATGAAAATCGCGGAGGACTCAATGCCTTAATTCTTAAAGAAACCGGTAAAATGATAGGGCAATGTGGTATACTAACTCAAAATATGGATGGTGAACCACGATTAGAAGTAGGTTATTCAATCCTACCAGTTCATCGCAATAAAGGTTATGCTACTGAAGCTGCTATAGCTGCAAAAAACTATGCCTTTGAACATCAATTTGATAAAGATTTTAATGATACGGTAGTTTCAATGTTACATGTAGATAATTATGACTCAAAAAAAGTAGCTTTAAATAACGGAATGATTCTAGAGAAAACGTTTACTGATTTTGGCGATAATCGTTTTCATGTGTATAGTCAGTCTCGAGAAGAATGGTTGAAGAAGTAATACAATTATGAAATATCTATTACCCAATTTAGAAACAGAACGATTAACATTTAGATTGCTTAAAGAAACAGACTTTGAGGAATGGTTACCACTATTTGAAAGGCCAGAAGTAGGCACATATCTAGCGATGGATAAAAACTTCACACAACAGCAGCGTTGTGAGAAATGGTTTGAAAAATCAATGGCTCGTTATGAAGAACAAACTGGAGGAATGAATGTGTTAATTCACAAAGAGACCGGTAAAATGATAGGGCAGGCAGGTTTACTTATTCAAGATATAGATGGACGCAAACAACTCGAAGTAGGTTATTCCATTTTACCAGAATACTGGCAGCAAGGATATGCAAGTGAAGCTGCTCAATTTATTAAAAAGATAGGATTTGAAAAAGGTCATGATAAAGACTTTGGCAATGCACTTATATCTGTGATACATGAGAATAATATAGGATCTCAAAAAGTAGCTCTTAATAATGACATGATTGTTTATGGTCGCTATCCTGCCGAGAAAGATTTTATTATTTACAAGCAAACTCGTGAGGATTATTTAAAAGGCTTATAGATTTAGTTCTCGACTGCGCTCGAACTGACGAACTGAAACATAGGCTCTTTTTAAATGTCAATCACGTTAAATAATCCTTAGCTTTTTAAGCATTTGAGCTAAAAAGAAATAGGTAGTAGTACCTTTGTACAAAATCCCAATAATGGAAGCTAAAACGCCTTCACAATCATTTACCACAGTTACTGACATGGTCTTACCTAGTGAGACTAATCCATTGAATAATCTCTTCGGTGGTGAATTACTTGCTCGTATGGATCGCGCAGCTAGTATAGCCGCTAGAAGACACTGTAGACGTATTGTTGTAACGGCTTCAGTAAACCACGTAGCGTTTAATAGAATGGTTCCTTTAGGAAGTGTTGTGACTATAGAAGCAAAGGTTACAAGAGCCTTTAAGACCTCTATGGAAGTTCACATGGATGTATGGATTGAAGACCGTGAAAGCGGTGAAAAGACTAAAGCAAATGAAGGGCTTTATACCTTTGTAGCCGTAGATGAAACTGGTAGACCTGTTCAAATTCCAGAAATTGTACCAGAAACTAAAGATGAAAAATTGAAATTTGTGGGCGCATTACGTCGCAAGCAATTAAGTCTCGTTCTTGCTGGAAAAATGAAAGCAAAAGATGCTACAGAACTTAAAGCGCTGTTTGAAGAAGATTAAATTAAAATCGGAGCAACCATTTTGCAGGATCGACTGTATGACTGTCTTCCATTAAAACGAAACGCAGTTCAGTGACTCCAGAATTATTAGTAAACACAGTACCTATTATATCTCTAGTAGTCAATTTATCTCCTTTTTGAACTTCAACACTTTTTAAATTCCCGTATACAGAAGTATAATTACCATGTCTCACGTAGACCGATAAAATTCCGTTAGCCGCTTTTTGAACTCTAACCACTTCTCCATTGAAAACTGCCCTTGCCGCAGAGTTTACTGGAGCTTGAAATCGCAGTCCATTTGAGGCGATTTTAATTCCTGCAAGTACTGGATGTGGTTGATCTCCATACTTTCTTGAGATGATAAACTCGTCTACAGGATATGGTAGTTTACCTTGATTTGATTTGAAGTTTTTTGCGAGTGCTTTTGCCTCAGGAGAAAGGAAGAACTTGCCTTTTACAGCACCTGTTTTCCCCTTGTTAGAAGCAGCAATATCTGCTTCAATAAGTTTTTGGATTTGCCTATTAATCTTAGCGCGTTCTTTGCTTGCTGTTCTTATTTCTTTGGCATATTTCTTTTCGTCCTGCTTTACAACTGCGAGTAAGTTTTCTTGCTCTTGCTTATCTTTTCGTAATGCAATACGCTGCTGTTTATTGATTTTTAATACTTCTTGTTTTTGCTTTTTTTCAACTTTAAGCTCTTTATTGATCTCTTCTAATCGCACGGATTTACCGGTAATCTCATCAGCTTGTTTCTTGCGATAGTCTGCGTAGGATTTCAAGTATTGAACTCGTTTGTAAGCTTGTAAAAAATCTTCTGAGGACAGTAAGAACATCAATCTACTTTGTTCATTTTTAGACTTATATGCTTTTACAATCATGCGTGCATATTCCTCTTTTTGAACCTTGAGTTCCTTTTTCAACTTGGCATTCTCGTCTGTATTTTTCTTAATACTACGAGTGATCAAGTTGGCTTGCTTATTTGTGATGTTTATTAATTGCTGTGTACTCGATATCTTTTTGTCAATGGTTTCCACCAGCAACACCATCGTTTTACTTTCTTTTTTAACGTCTTTAAGTAGTCGCGAGTATTGGTTGATCTCCGACTGAATTTTTGCCTTACGAGCTTCTAGTTTTGCTTTTTCTGATTGCGCTTTCGCGAAAGCGAAACTCAAAAACAGTACCCCAAATAAGAGACCTTTTCTAATCATTACAGATTCATAGGTTTACTGTTAGACGGAATGGAGAATGGAAAGGATAAATCCTGATTGAATTCTACATTTTTAAACTCTAGGGTTACCTGAGAAAAACGTTTTCCACGTTTTGCATCCACTTTAACCTCTAACGGAATAATACGTTTTTCCACCACTTGATAATCAGGATAAGTGATGACTAGAAAGCTATCCTCTACTGGTTTTCTTATAGACTGCTCGCTTACTTTAAAGTCTGACGGACGTAGTTTAAAAAGCTTCTCAATCAATTGCCCTTGAGTAAATTGATATTGATTATCTACGACTGCAAATTCATGCGGCTGCAAGTATTCTACAGCCTGACCTAGTAACAAATCTTCTAGTTGATCATACTCCAGAGCTTCTCCTAAAAAGTCACTGATTAATGAAAAATCACCATCAAAAGATCGCTTTCCTAGTTTTTCATAAAACTGAACTCGATCTGGCGTGATGTATACTTTTGCTGCTGTAAATCCAAGAAACTTTGCGCTCATCCAGATTTGCTTACCCTTTTCAATACGCAAATCTACAGTCACGTTACGCGATTGTTTCTCGTCCTTATAATTAACTGAAAGGCGCGATTTCATGGTTTTAAAATCTGTGCGAGCCGCTGTATGAGCTTTTACCACACTTACTTTTTTTGCAGTTGCGCTTGCGCTATTTGCAGCTTTTTGAACACCACCACAACTTATAACTATCATCGCTAGGAAGATGTAAAGAATTCTATATCCTTTCATTTATAATTTTTTTGAGAGTTCTTGAGCTTTGGATCTCATTTTTGCTGCTTGAGCGGTATCTCCTTTTTTATCATAGGAAATAGCTAATTGCCTGTACATGTCTTGTTCCAACTTCACTTCATCGAGCAAGTAACTTTGTCCAGTTTCTATACTTTCAATCGCTTGATCTGGCGCATTTAAATTATTGTGAGCAACTCCATTTAGTAAATAAAATAAAGGTTGCGCTGGAAATTTTTCAATAGCCGCGCCTGTAACCTTCAACGTTTTATTAAAGTCCTTAACATCAATTGTTAAAAGTGCAACGCTCTTTAATAAATTCACGTTATTACTATCCAGCTCTAGTCCTTTTTCATAAAAAGCAATTGCTTGAGAAGCATCTTTATTCTTAAGATAAAAATCACCCATTGCACGATATGCATTAGGATCTTCAATGTCATTTGACAACCAGTTGATTGCTTGAGGAACCACCGTTTCTAGTTCTAGATTACCGCCGGCCATGCTTATAAAGTCTTGAAGGACTTTCATTTTAGTTTCTTTATCAATCTTATTTGAAGTTAAGATTTTCTCGAGACTTGCAGTTCCTTCATTAATGCGATCGTTTTCAATATAGATTTTATAAAGTGCTAAATGTGCGGCGTCACTGTTAGGTAGGTTGTGTTCAAAATCTTGTGCCACCTCAAAAACAGCTTCTTTATTTCCATTGCGACCATGCATGTATATCAAATTAATGTATGCTTGCTCGTTCTTAGGGTCTTTTGCTATTGACGCCTCTAATGATTCAATATTATTCTCCTTACGTACTTCTTGTTCCTGTCTCGATTCCAGACTGCGACGCAATGAATTCCTGCGTGAATCATTACTTCCTTGTTTTGCATCAATGGCATCAAGTGATTTCAATGATTTATCATACTGGCCAATCCTATAGTAAAGAGTAGGTAAAAACTCTTCATAATTATCATTAATTTGTGCCAGTTGCTCCATAACTGGAACTGCCTTTTCATAATCTTTTTGCTCATCATAAATATCAAAAAGCATGTCAAGCATCCATTCATTTTGCCCAGATAATTCGAGACTTTTTTTGATAGATGATTCTGCTTTTGAAAAAGATTTATTTGCAAAATGATTCTTTGCCAGTTCAAACTGAACGGCACCAGAGGTAGGTTGTTGCACTGCACAATTCTCTAGTAAAACAATAGCACGGTCGTTATTGCCCTTAGCCTTTTCTGCCAGTGCGTTAAAAAAAGTATCCTTAAAACTGTTTGATACATCTCCTAAATCATCTTGATTTACTTCTACTTCTTCCACTTCTTCTTGGGCATGAGTAGTCGTGTTCCATGATAGAGCAGCCAGCATCAAGAAAATTGATATGTATTTATTCATGAGGTTTTCAATTCAATAACTATTCCATTACAGTGTAATCACCTATGCTTACTTTGTTATACTTAGCATCATACTTCACGTGATTACCAATCATAGCCTCGTCCAGTGTTGCGTTTTTAATAACCGAATTTGTCTGGATCAAAGAGTTTTTAATAGTTGAATTTTCAATTACTGTTCCTGCTCCTATTGAAACATGAGGTCCAACGGTTGAATTCTTAATCACAACTGATGAGTCTATAACGCACGGCTCGATGATTTTAGCATTTTCTAGTGTAGGATTTGTATTAATTTCATCATTTCCATCCTTTTTCATGAATTCCATAATACGTGAGTTAGTCTCTACAGTAACTACTTTATTACCACAATCCATCCACTCGTCTACAGTTCCAGTTTTAAAAACTTTACCGTTTTGCATCATGCGCTTGATACCATCATTGATTTGGTATTCTCCACCATTGATGATGTTGTTTTCTAATACAAATTGTAGCTCTTTTTTAAGATCTGCTACTTCTTTAAAGTAGTAAATACCTATCACTGCTTGATCAGACACAAATGTTTCTGGTTTCTCAACTAGCTCCACGATTTCTTCTTTCTCATTAAGTTTTACAACTCCATAAGCTTCTGGTTGATCTACTTGCTTAGTCCATATAACAGCGTCTGCAGCTGGATCTAATTTGAAATCTGCTCTTATCAATGTATCTGCATATGCAACTACTGCTGGTCCCGAAAGTGAGTCTGCAGCACTCATGATAGCATGTCCCGTTCCTAGTGGTTGACCTTGACGGTAAATACTAGCTTTGGCACCTAGACTAGTTGCCAGTTCTTCTAAACTAGTTACTACATCATCACCAAAAAATGCTGGATCACCTAGAATAAATGCGACCTCAGTAACGGGTTCTTCAAGTATGCGAGCAATATCAGTCACTAATCTGTGAACGATAGGTTTGTTTGCAATAGGAATTAATGGCTTAGGTACTGTTAATGAATGTGGTCTTAATCTGGAACCACGTCCAGCCATAGGTACAATTATTTTCATAGTATGTTATATAAATCTGCTATTGCAGAATTCAGTATCGTATTTATTTTACTCCAGTACTACCAAAACCACCTGCGCCGCGATCAGTACTGCTTAATTCTTCTACTTTATGCCACTCAGCACGCTCGTGTTTTGCAATGACTAGTTGTGCGATGCGTTCACCGTTTTCTACCGTAAAGGCTTCATTTGATAAATTTACAAGAATCACGCCTATTTCTCCACGATAATCTGCATCTACTGTGCCTGGAGCGTTGAGAACTGTGATTCCTTTTTTTGCAGCAAGACCACTTCTAGGTCTTACTTGTGCTTCATAACCTATAGGTAATTCTATAAATAATCCTGTTTTTATAATCGCACGATCCATAGGTTCTAGCACTATTGCTGTTTCTAGGTTTGCTCTTAAATCCATTCCTGCACTTGCCTCAGTCTCATAATGTGGCAACACGTGTGCTGATTTATTGATGATTTTTATGGTCATGATTTTTTAATCAAATTTTTAATAAATGCCTTTTCACGAGTCCAAATCAGTCCGGCAAGAACTGCGATCATCGCTATTCCCACAAGATAAAGACTCCAACTGCCTATTCCCAATGCTGAACGGAAAAAATAAAAGAAAATTAACGAAAAACTAATCGATACGCTCAAATACAACAGGATGTTTTTAAGATCATAAGGAATCGCAAAGTGTTTTCTACTCAAGATATAAGAAGTCACCATCATTAAACCATAAGCTGCACAAGTAGTAATTGCACTTGCCATGTAGCCTATTTGCGGGATCAATATAATATTCATTCCTATAGTTAATGCAGCTCCTAGAACAGATATGTATGCTCCATACTTAGTTTTATCTGTCACTTTATACCATACAGATATGGACTGATATATACCGAAGAATAAGTACGCAATCAATATCATAGGTACGATATCCATAGCATCATAATATTTCTCGTTGATCAATAGTACTTTAATTAAATCTACTAATACTGTATAAGCTAGCAAAGCAATAGAGCCTAGAATTACAAACATCTTAGTAATTTGTGCATAGAGTTGTGGTGCTTTCTCATTTCCAGCCTCACTAAAAAAGAAAGGTTCTACACCTAGTTTAAATGCCGTTGCAAATAATGTCATTCCTACCGCAAGTCTATAGCATGCGGTATAAACGCCTACTTGATCTGTAGCGTTATCTTCCAGTAACCATTCTAGAAGTATTTTATCAAAAGTTTCATTTACTGCAAATGCTAATCCTGCTATTAAAATAGGAAAACCATAACGCAGCATCTTTTTCCACAGTCGTAAATCAAATTTCCACTTACTCAAGTATGGTCTACAGATCACTAAAAGAGTCAATGCACTTGCTCCAAAGAAAGCAATAAAATACAATTCAATTTTATCGCTAGGTAATAGATTTTCCAAACCTGGAATATCTTGTAACCAGATTAAGAATAACGCACTACAGCCTACTGATATAATAACATTAATCATTTTAATCACCGCATACTTCATCGCTTTTCCCTGCGCTCGCATATATGCAAATGGCACAACAGCTAGTGTATCAAAAGCGAGTACACCTATAACCCATTTCCAGTAATTTGCAGATTTATCAGTCCACGCTGCAATGTGATCTAAGCTTAAATAAGCTATGGCTACAAATAGTAATGTGGTTCCTAACAAAGTTCCTAGCGCTGTTCCTAGTACTTTGGATTTATCCTTAGTCTCTGTAAAATACCTGAAAAAAGCAGTTTCTGTACCGTAAGTCAACAATACGTTGAATATAATTATCCAAGAGAATATGATGGATACTTCTCCAAAATCTTCTGGATTAGGTAAGTAATTAGTAAGTAATGGAGTCAGTAAAACGGTTAATAATCGAGGCAATACCGTCGCTAGACCATAGACAAATGTGTGCTTAAAAAGACGATTGATAGAGCTCAAAAAACCTGCGATTATAAGTGTCTAAAGGTAGTTATAATCGCAAGTCTATACAATGTCATAGAAGTTGTTGCAATACGCTTTCGCGAAAGCGGAATTCATCAAATATTAATGCACATGACAGGCCATATCATGAGAATGGTGGTGATCACAAATAGTCACGTGATGTTGTGTGCATTCAACCTGACTGTAGTCTGTATATCCACCTGGCCAAGTGATGCTGCCACCAGTAGTGCGAGCTAATGTAATATAATCTGGTGATACGTGATCACAAAGAATCACATGTACTGGTCGCTTGATTTGATGAACTAACGATATATCTCTGATAGGTGTAGCATCAGCAATGAGAACAAAGTCATTACCCGTTTGATCTTGTGCTTGTGCTGCGATAATTGCCTCCACATCATTTTCTTGACTATCGCCGCCGCCGCCATTATCAACTGCGGTTGCTACAGTTTTTAAAAAATCCTCAATATCTAAATGGTTAGGGAAATAAATACCACCCGTTTTACCTATTTGTTTGCCTGAACGTCCTTGTCTCATTTTATCATCACCATCATTAAACAGTACTATACTATTCATTAACTGCTTGTCTTTATTAACGTGATGCCATCTCACCACTTGACCTACGTAGCTGTACATACTACCAGTCCAGTCTACGACTACATTCATATCTTTCCACTCAGGATGTGCGTTAAATGCGTCAAAAACGACTGTGTTTGTAGAAGTGTTCTGTCCACCTATGTGATGAGCAGTTGTAGTCGCTGCACTGCGCACATAATGGGTTTTACCAGCTTTATCTTTTACTTCTATTACCTCTTCGCTAGACTCAGCATTCATGTAGTTTCTTATTTCGTTTGCGATTTTTTGACCTTGGGCATTTGAAAGTCCAGAAAAGGCAAGTACTGCGATTGTCATTTTTAATAGATTCTTCATAATTATAGATTTTATGTGCCAAACATAAGCGCATAAAAAAGGCGCTCATAACTATAATGAGCGCCTGCTGTATTTGAATGAGTGAAACATCCTTTTAAGCTCGTTTACTTTATATTTTTAAGTGTTTTATTGTGGAACAGAAGGCATAGCAAGTTGTGAGCGTTCTTCTATGTTTGTTAATTTTACGTAAGTAATTTTATCACTATTAGTTTTTTTAAGCGCAATTACCGCTTCATCATCTTTCAATTCAAAAGGGAATTTTTCAAGACTTGGAGCTTCGTTTTGCATTTCTTTTTTAGGATCCACATGCATATTCATATCCTTACGATTATTAAAATCTGTACGGAAACGTGAGACCATCGTCATACGGTCATCTGCCGTGTAACTTATCGTTTTGTTAATACTGTTACGGAAATAAATAGCCTCTACCTCATAACCCGTTGTTATCGCAGTTGGAAAATATAAAGTAACTCCACTACCAGATCCTGGTGCTCCACCAGTCCATTGCTGCGCATAGGCCTGTTGTGATTTAGAAAAATCAGTGTTCTTATAAGTTTGTTCCATTTTTTGTGCGCCGCATGAGCTTATGGCTAGTGCTAGGATAATATATAGTGCTTTCATGGGTGTAATTTAAGGATTGTTGTTCAAATGTGGTGCCATGAGTGTTTATAGAATTGAAAGTGCTTTTGGTTTATTAAAGCCAAACCTCACAGGTTTTTGTTTTCAATAGCTTATTTGCTTTTAAAATCTATTGTGACTATAAAAGCTCTAGAGATCTTAAGTTCTAAACCTGTGAGGTTGGGATTATAAGTCCATGATTTAAATTTAACAACACCGTAAAATTAAACATACCAAGAAAAATACTTGGCATGTTGGTGATGGTTTAGGGTATAAAATAGAGTTTCTTTTGACTACTAAACGCAAATAAAGACATCTAATAAAATTTAATTACTAGTTTATTCTATGATAAAAATAACTTGTCCATATTATGCACTCCTTGAATTTTTCCATTTTTAAATTCGATTAAATGACGGAATACTGGAGATTTAGCATTATTGTAAGTATCCTTGTGAATAGTTAAGAATTCTTGCATCAATTCTTTTTGGTTCTCATCTTTAGGAATCGCCATAATAGAGCTTCTTATTGCGATTGAAACCAACATGTTTTTTGATTGAATAGTATTATGTAACATTCGCATCAAGTCTTCATCAAGAATCGTTTCTGCAGCAAAATAAGTACTTTTAATTCCTCCCATACTGCCATTACTAAGTTCTCTAGTAAAAAAAGTAAAACCTTGATGTAGTAAATTTTTCAAAGCCTTTACTTGAAGTTCTTCAAGATTCAAACCTATTAAATCCTTCGGGAATAAAGGATCAAACATTTCCCCATCAAATTCTCCATAAGACAGTAGTAATTTTGGATTGTCGATATCGCCTATGATTGTTTTACGTAACATTTCTTTATCTATTCCTATCCAATCTTGATTTTGGAGCATTGGTAAGACCTTATCTAAATCAATTTTTCTTTTAAACCACTTTTTAAACATCTAAAATATCCTTTAAATCATCTCTTTTCATAAAATCGTATTTGATCTCGTACTTATCTAATGGTGCAAATTCAACTAATTCTTTAGGAACTAATTCATGCTCTATTTCTAAATTCATGCCTAAGTGATAAGCCAGTTTTAAATAAGCAATAGTCATCGTATTGAAAAAATAACCACTCACAAAAACATCATCTAGGGTTTTCTCTATACTCTCTGGAGTTAAAAAATGAAGAATCGCTTCTCTAGTTTTTACTTCATCTTTATCAATCATAGCTCGCAGTATATCGCGCTCTATAGCATACCATGCTGCTTTTTTAACAGGATGGCTTTTACCTTTCATCCATAAGGCTTGAGCGGTTTCATAATCACCTGCTATTAAATATTTTACAATATAAAATATAGCGCCTTTTCTCATAAAATGATCGTGGAAATTATTGTTTTTCCAATTAACTACATCCTTAATTATTTTAATATTATCTGATAATAAAGGAGCAATAGCCGGACCTATACCATTGACGGCGACTCCAACATTTGTGAATCTAGAATTAATAAGAAGTGATAGACTTGCATGAAAACACCAATTTTTACAATCATTTATTTTATTTCTAATTACAAATGCTTCTTCAGCAAGACCGTAAAATGCAGAATAAGAATTTTTTTGACCAAGAGTAAAATCACTTCCGTCACCTAATTCGAAAAACTGTTTTTCTGCGATACTTAGCCTTTTTAATGAAGTTTCCTTACTTCTTTCGAGAACTTGTTTAGCATCGTCAAAAGTCATTAGTTAAAAATTATTAATTCTAACAATATTAAGTTCTCCGGTCACTCTATCCACACCAGAGGTTGTTAAAGTTAGTTGATTTGTATTCATAAAGCCTCTTAAATCTGCCGCCAATTGTGCCTGAGGACCGTTACCATTCTGCATTCTAGTAAGAACATCATCTATCCAGTTATCACTCATTTGAATACAGCCTCCAGCACCTTGACATGCACTGTTGTTAGAACCTTGAATATCTCCCAATTGAAATCCAGCAGTAGGCGAATTTAATTGTTTTGATTCATTAATGATGACATCTTCTATGTTTCCAGCAGCATCACGTTTTATCAACACATTATCAAAGCCTTGTGTGCTAGGAACGCCTAAAACATTAGGATCAACAGCTTCATATCCATCGTTTGCAAATATATCATCTACAAGACGTTCACTCAAACTTCCTGTGTTATCTTGTCCATTTTTTATCGCATTAATGTCTGCTTGCTTTGATGGATTATCTATTTTTATTTTTAGTGAATTATTATTTATATTAGTTCTATTTATAAAACCTCCTGGTGAGCTATTAACGACATTTAATCCATTTAATTTTTTAAATATTTTAGGCTCTAAAATTGTCTCACCTAAATCATCTATTATCTCAATACTTCCATCATCCTTTATCTTTAAACGATCTGCTTCTATTTGTAAAGATCCAGGAGTATTAGGTGCACCACTAATGATGATATCGTCTCCATCGATTTTAGTTTTAAATCCTTTATTATTAGCTCTTCTAAGCATAGGGAGAAATTTTTCTACACGCTTAAAAATTCGGAATCCTTTAGTTAGGTTCTTAAAGGTTTTTGCAGTCGCCTTACCAATTTTTGCCCAAGGAACGAACTCGGCCACAATAGAAACTACGGCTATGGTTATAACTGTATAATCAGCAGGAGTGGCAGACATTTCATTTACAATATCATTTATAGCTATTGCTATACCACCACCAGGTATAAACTCTATTAAGGATTCTAAAATCACAGGTTTTAAAATTTGAAATAAAGCTTCCCATTCTTCGGCAGTTTGCGGAACAGTATTTTCTATAATTTCTTTTAGTTCAGATAGCATTCCACTAAAAAGTGCATTTTGAGTAATAGTATCCTGCTGCGCTTGAGTAAAAGCTAATTCAGATCCAGTCAAGCTAGACCATACGCTATTCCCAATAACACCTGAAATTATTGAATAATTCTCTTTATTACGTTGAGAAACATTTTTCCAATCTGCAAGGTTTAAATTATCATGTGGATCCAGATTTTGCATGGATCCAGCAATATCATCAAATTGACCTGACGGTAGTGATAATAAAGATTTACCTAATATATTATTATAAAGCCTGTTAGCTAGAATGGTTACTAAATCATCAATGTCTTTTTCTCCACTAAAAACATCGATCACATCACGCAAAGCCTGTTTACCTTCTTCATTTATAGTCAAGGCCTGTTCATCAAGATATTCATCAACAGCCTCTGTGATATGCTCATTTTCAGGTTGATTTAAAAATATTACTTGCTGTGGAGTTAAATTAAGTTGATCATCAATTCTAGATATTTGATTATTAACTGGATTAAGTTCTCCTACTGGTGATATAGGAATAACTAAATCGATTGGAGGATTATTCCTAGGTGGATTGGTATTGCCGCCACCGCCAGAACCACCACCGCCACCAGGAGATGAACCAGCATCAATGGTTTCGCATGGTGACTCTTGATATGTGAATGACGCCCATCTTGTGACACAGTTTACACCACCTCTTTGTGTACCATCATCACAAGGTTCTCCAGGCCCATGATTTCCACGTAATCCGCATCTTACCTCATAACAATCTTCATAAGAATACCAAGTAGTTTGTGTACCACCACATTTAAATCTAGTTTGAGTGATTAAAGAATCTCCCCAAACCTGTTCGAATTGAATATTTTGCATATCCAGTTGTTTATCAGCTAAAACAGGATAACTCACTAAACTTTGTACTAGTAAACTATCACTTACTATAGTCAACATATAATTGCGTAAAATGGATTGTTTTTCAATACTGTCCTGAACAATCGCAAAGGTATAAGCAGTAAATTGATCGGATTCTATTACTTCAATATGGGTAGTGTCTATTTGGATTTGATTAGAGCCATTAGTTTTCCTGAAAGAATCTTTTGATAGACTTAGAATTTTATTGTGTAAATCTGGTTTATTCAGTAAATCTTCAACACTTATAATGCTCCCACTTAATTTTGGGAAAATTACTGTTTCAGATTCAATTTGCGGTAATTCATCTTTCTCACAACTTTGAAAAAGTAACAACTATAAAAATAAAAGTGGTAAATAAAATTTAAGTTTTTTCATGGTTATATTTTTAATCAAAGAAAAACCTTACTGTTTACTCTTTCTATTCAATAAATAAAAAGAGCTACTCGATTTGAAGCAGTTTTATTCTTTTTTTGAATAAAATCCTTAATTATGAATACTGTTGTAGGAAATAAAATTAAGAAAGCAACGAGGCTGGTCTCAAGAAGAAACCTCTTTTAAATTGAATATTTCTCAGGCCAGTTATGCACGAATTGAAAAGGGAGAAACTAATAGCTGGGCTGCTCATTTAGAAAGGGTTAGTGAAATATTTGAAATCACACCAGATGAGTTAGTCAAAAAAGAAGCTTCTTTTATAAATCATCAAGAAAATCATCAAGGACAAATTTATAATGCTGATACCATCAATTTTTTATCTGAAAAAATTGTGGAGCAATATGAAAAAAGGATTGAAGAGAAAGATGATTTAATCTTAGAGTTGAGGAAACAGATTGATTATAGGAAAAGCTAAAACCATTCTCGATACTTCGATAAACTCAGTACAATGCTTTCGCTCAAACTGAAATTAAATCGTCTCTGGTTTTTGAGCATTAAAAAAGCCCTTCATTTCTGAAAGGCTTTTCAATATTAAAATGAGATGCTAAAACACTTCGACAAGCTCAGTGTGACAGTCTTATATTATGTTAGTTATTCAAAGCCTCTGCTCCACCTACGATTTCAAGAATCTCGTTAGTAATAGCAGCTTGACGTGCTTTGTTATATGTTAACTTTAATTGATCTCTAAGTTCTGTAGCGTTATCTGTTGCTTTGTGCATAGCAGTCATACGTGCTCCATGTTCACTGGCCCAAGAATCACGTACTCCTTTGTACAATTGCATCTTCAATGACTTAGGAATCAATTCTTCAATGATTTCTTCCTTAGAAGGCTCAAAAATGTAATCTAGTTCTTTTTGATTTTCTAGTGCTACTTCATCCTTTGCCACTGGTTTTAATGGTAAAAAATCTTCAGTCATTACAATTTGAGTTGCTGCATTTTTAAAGCTGTTATAAACAAGTACTATTTTATCATAGGCACCTGTAACAAATAGCTCCATTAATTCCTCAGCAATTACAGCAACATTATCAAAAGAGATGTCATCAAAAAGATCACTTTTGTTTGCAATAACATTATCAGTCTTCTTTGCAAAATCATTTGCCTTTTTACCTATAGTCATGTAAGAGACAGCAACACCATTCAAATCTTCTTGATTCAATCGAATCAGTTCTTTAATAATGTTTGAATTAAAAGCACCAGCTAGACCACGATTAGAAGTAATAGCTACTACAAGTGCTTTTTTTACTTCACGTTGTTCAGCAAATTTGCTTCCTGCATCACCTTCCATGGTAGAGCTTAGACTCTGTAAAATCTCAGTAAGCTTATCA
>JALZUY010000303.1 GCA_023301395.1 Nonlabens sp. | reverse complement strand
TAAAGTCATCGGTTATGTCAACGATGTTTGTATCATTCCCAGTTTTAAGGCCGCCAAAACGTTCTAGATCGCCATCTGAGAAGGTAACAAATTTCACGTGACTGTCCTTGACTTTCCATTTATTAAATGTACTTAACATGTTAAGTTTATGGGTCAAGAGGTTTCCCTGTGCCACATATAATTATCGAATACTCTGGAAACTTAACCCCCTTTCTTGACGTCGATGGGTTGGTTGATGCCTTTCATAATGCGGCGATTGGTCATGAGGCGTTTCTTGTCGGAGGGTTACGCGTTCGTGGGCACGAAGCATCATCCGCTAAGGTGGGTGACGGCAAGGATGATCGGAACTTCATTTATATTATGGTCCGGTTGGGGCAGGGGCGGACCCCTGCGGTGAGGCGGAATATAGGCGATACGCTTTTTGCCGTCCTAACCGATTATACGGCTGGGCTTTTTGAAGTGGGCCATGCGCTTTCCCTCGGACTCGAAGTCCAAGAGATTGAAAAAGACTGGACGTGGAAAAAGAACAACATCCACCAAATCTTGAAGGACGAAATCTAATGTCAGATTTAGAGAAGCGAATTGAAAAAGCCCAAAAATTCCTGTCTCGCTTTCGCAAGGAGCCATTAGGTCACTTCATAAATGGGCAGAGTGTTAAGGGTGAATCAAAAGAGACATTTGGAAATATTACACCCGTAGATAATTCACGCCTTGGCGATGTTTGGTCGGGAACGTCTTCTGATATCGAGACGGCGTCGATAGCAGCGGAACAGGCCTTTCTTGGCGGGTGGCGCGATATGGTCGGAGCCAAGCGCTGCGAAATACTTTACGCGATTGCGGACGGTATAGAAGCTCGTGCGGAAGAAATTGCAACTGTCGAGTCTATGGATACGGGGCAGCCTATACGGTTTATGCAAAAGGCGGCCATTCGCGGGGCGGCTAATTTCCGTTTCTTTGGAGATAAAGCAGTAGAAGCGGGCAAGGGGCTTAGCCTACCTGCAGAACATCACCATAATTTCACAACGCGCCATCCATTAGGCGTTGTCGGTGTTATCACGCCCTGGAATACGCCCTTCATGCTCTCCACATGGAAGATTGCCCCCGCACTCGCGAGCGGCTGTACGGTCGTGCAGAAACCCGCCGAATTTTCACCTTATACAGCTACACTGCTCGCTGAAATTGCCTATGCGGCTGGATTGCCTAAAGGCGTGCTGAATGTGGTGAACGGCTTTGGCGAGAGTGCAGGTAAGGCCTTAACTGAGCACCCATTAATCAAGGCCATAGCCTTTGTCGGGGAAAGCCAAACAGGCAGTTATATCCAAGCGCAAGCCGCGCCAACGCTTAAACGCCTCCACCTAGAGCTAGGCGGTAAAAATCCCTGTATCGTTTTTGATGATGCGGATATGGACCGCGCTCTGGACGCGGCGGTCTTTATGCAGTTCTCACTTAATGGGGAGCGGTGCACATCCTCAACACGCCTCTTAGTGCAAGAGACTGTCTATGAAGAATTTACGGCGAAAGTTGCCCGGCGCATCAATAAGATCAAGGTTGGCCATCCGCTTGATCCGAATACAGAAATCGGCCCGCTTATCCACCCGACCCATCATGAAAAAGTGATGGGCTATTTCGAGATTGCTAAAGAAGATGGTGCAACAGTTGCCGTTGGCGGCGGGCGTAAAGGTAGTGAGGGATGTTATGTAAAGCCGACGCTTTTCACAGGGGCACACAACTCTATGCGAATTGCACAGGAAGAAATCTTTGGTCCCGTCCTCACGGCTATCCCGTTTAAAGGCGAGGCAGAGGCTATAGAGATAGCTAACGATACAGAATACGGCCTAACCGCTTATGTTTGGACAGAAAACTCGCCCAAGGGCATGCGTGTAGCTAAGCAACTCGAAGCCGGCATGATCTGGATTAATTCAGAAAATAACCGTCACCTTCCTGCACCATTTGGCGGCATGAAAGCGTCTGGTATTGGCCGTGACGGCGGGGACTGGTCATTTGATTTCTATATGGAAACCAAAAACACCTGCATCGCTTATGGTACGCATAGCATCCCAAAGCTCGGGATATAATTATGCTTATTCAATCTGAAAATCCAGCGACTGGAGAAGTTGTTAAACGCTTCACGCCGCATACGGATGAGCAAGTTGATACTAAGATTGCGAAATCACACGCGGCCTATCAAATTCTTCGGAAATGGTCTTTTGAGGCGCGGGCCACATGTATGCGCCGCGCCGCAAATATTTTGCGCGCCGAGGCGGAAGCGCTTGGCGCTATTGTTACGCTTGAAATGGGTAAGACGTTTAAGTCCGCGATCGGTGAAGTTAAAAAATGCGCAGTTGGAGCTGACTTCTATGCCGATACAGCGCAAGCGCATATGGCGGATGAAGTCATTGAGAGTGGCGCAACCAAATCCTATCGAGCCTATCATCCGATTGGACCCGTGCTCGCGGTCATGCCGTGGAATTATCCAATTTGGCAAGTCGTGCGTTTCGCTGCACCTGCGCTGATGGCGGGGAATACAGGCTTGTTAAAACATGCATCTAATGTCCCGCAATGTGCACTTTACATTGAAGATGTATTCAATCGGGCAGGCTTTCCTGATGGTGCCTTTCAAACCCTTCTAATTGCCGGATCTAAAGTTGAACGCGTATTGCGTCATGAACAGGTGCGCGCCGCTACCTTGACAGGCTCTGAGGCCGCCGGCGGGTCAGTAGCGTCTATATGTGGTCAAGAGATTATGCCGACTGTTTTAGAGCTTGGAGGTTCTGATCCTTTCATTGTTATGCCTTCTGCGGATATAGACAAAGCTGTCTCCGTTGGCGTAATCGCGCGCAATCAAAATAATGGCCAAAGCTGCATCGCGGGTAAACGCTTCATTGTGCATGCTGATATCTATGACGCGTTTAAAGCTAAGTTTGTGGCCAATATCGAAAGTCTTACAATAGGTGATCCTGCTGATCCTAAAACAGACATTGGCCCTTTGGTGAACCAATCCAGCCTTAAAGAAATTTCAGAGCAAGTTCAAAGCGCTGTCAAAGATGGTGCGACACTCTTGACGGGCGGCACCATCATTGATGGTCCAGGTTATTATTTTAAGCCTGGTGTTTTGGAAAATATTCCAAAAGGGTCTAAGGCGTTTCACGAAGAAATTTTTGGTCCAGTCGCAGCTCTATATAAGGTCGGCTCTTTAGATGAAGCGATTGAACTCGGCAACGATAGCCCGTTTGGATTAAGTTCTAGCATTTGGACCAACGAAGCCACCGAGATAGATCAAGCTATTCGCGAGATTGAGGCGGGTGCAACATTCGTCAATTCGATGACAGCTTCAGATCCACGTTTGCCTTTTGGTGGTATCAAACGTTCGGGCTATGGCCGCGAACTTTCTGCGGAAGGTATTCGGGCTTTTTGTAACGTGAAAACAGTCTCAATAGCTTAGAGTATGTGGAAAATAGTCTCTCATACGGTATATTTAACATGTTAAATTATAGGCAAATTCAAGAGTCTGCTCGGCTACATCATGAAGCTGAGAAATCTCGCAAACCGATGAGAGCGTTCTCGCTTCGATATCCTGAAATGACAATTGAAGATGGCTACGCCGTTCAAGACGCATGGATGAAAATAAAAGAGGCAGAGGGGCGCAAAGTCATTGGCCGTAAGGTCGGGCTAACCTCGCGCGCCATGCAAGAGGCCATGAAAATCGACGAGCCTGATTTTGGCACGTTATTAGATGATATGTTATTCGAGAATGGCGCCACTTTGCTGGCATCAGATTTTATTGACCCGCGTATAGAAGTCGAGATTACCTTCGTTCTAAAAGAAGACCTATTTGGCGATGACTTGACGGTCGAGGATGTGTTGGCGGCTACGGATTATGTAGTGCCGTCAATGGAACTTATTGCGGCACGTAGTCACCGCATTGACCCCGACACGGGATACACCCGCAAGGTTTGTGATACGATTTCCGATAATGCGGCGAATGCGGGCATTATTGTGGGAGAGACTAAAATGAAGCCCGAAGATGTAGATTTGCGCTGGACGGGAGCTATCCTTTACCGCAACGGCATTGTCGAGGAGACAGGACTAGGTGCGGGTATTCTCGACCATCCTGCCCGCGGGATTATCTGGTTGGCGAAGCGCTTTGCGCCGCACGGAATAAAGCTGGACGCGGGTCAATACATCATGTCAGGCAGCTTCACGCGGCCTATCATTGCCAAAGCGGGCGATCATTTTAAAGCTGACTTTGGCCCGCTTGGAACTGTGGAGATAACTTTCTCATGACCGATAGATTGACCAATCATTTCAAGGCGCGCCTTCATGCGGGCGATAACATGTTTGGCCTTTGGTTTGGACTTGCGAATAATATCGCGGCGGAAATTTGCGCACAAAGTGGGTTTGATTGGTTGTTGGTGGATGCAGAGCATTCGCCCCTCTCAGATAAAGATATTTTGTCCTGCCTCCAAGCCGTTGCGCCCTATGACATTTGCCCGATTATACGCCCCGTCAGCGGGGATAAAAATATTTTGAAACGCCTCTGCGATATCGGTGTTCAAACATTTCTTGTGCCGATGATTGATACAGTAGATCAGGCCAAAACGGTCGTTAGTGCGGTGCAATATCCTCCGTCTGGCACGCGCGGACTTGGGACATCTATGGCACGGGCAGCGCGTTGGAATATGATACCTGATTATTTTAGACGCGCAAATGATGAGATGTGCGTTATCTTGCAAATTGAAACGATTGAAGGCCTTAAGAATCTCAAAGAGATCGCGAGGGTCGAGGGTGTAGACTCTGTCTTTATCGGCCCGTCTGACCTAGGTGCAGCGCTGGGATATTCCGGACAGCCAAGCCATCCTGATGTGGTCGCCTCCGTCTCGCAAGCCATCCGCGATGTGCGGGCCTGCGGGAAACCTGTGGGCGTTTTAGCTGTTACCTCTGATCTTGTGGAGACCTATACGGCGGCGGGCGCAAGCTTTGTCGGTTTTGGTAGTGATTGCGGCGTGCTAGCTAAAGGTGTGCAGCGGCTTTATGAGAGCTTTACATCTGGCAAAGTTGCTACAGGGGATTATTGATGAGCCTCTATTTTGTTCAAAAACTGCTTTATAATCTGAATCGGGATGCCGCGGTTCAAGTTTTATTTGAGAGCGATATAGATACGCTATTGGATAGTTATAAACTGACG
>JALZUY010000302.1 GCA_023301395.1 Nonlabens sp. | reverse complement strand
AGAAATTAATCACGGTCCTATAGATCGCTTTTTTAAACTTTGCGAATTAGATATTTATACGGCCGGTGGATCCAGTAGTGATTTAAGTATATCTGGTCTGGATCCAGAAAAAGCAGCAAATATTAAAGAATACATTTCAGAAAAGACGGCGCAACATGCTTGATATTTCTCAACCTACTAGACAGAGCAGATTATCAATTTTGTTTTATTTATTTAAAGGCATCAAAGGTTTAATAGCTTTTGTCTTTTTTGCTGTTTTTTCTATGAGATCTTGGTCAAGTACTATGGCTGTTTTAGGGATTTCGGCTGTGGTAGTAATTGTTACACTTATAGGGCCGGTTGTTCAATACTGGTTTTTTAAATTCCATTTAGAGAATGATGAATTAATTATTCAAAAAGGCTGGGTTTTTAAGAAACGCAAAGCAATTCCTATTGAACGCATTCAATCGATTAATATCACTCAAAACATAGGGCAGCGCATTTTAGGGCTTGTCGCAATAGAGATTGATACCGCAGGTTCAAAAGCTAAGGAACTTGAAATACCAGCATTGGATCGTCACTTTGCAGAGCAACTTAAAAGCCTATTAGGTAAAAAGAAACAAAGCACACCAATTGAAGATAACACAATTCAAGAACCTGTAGAAAGAGATATTGTAGAAGGTGATACATCTCAAATAGCAGATTCAAATATGATCCTTCAATTAAGTTTTAAAGATCTTTTAAAAGTAGGGATAACTCAAAATCACTTGCGTAGTGGTGGACTGGCGCTAGGTGTTGTTTTTGGTTTTTGGTATAAAATAAAGGACGTCGTTGAGAATTATTTTGGAGATATTTTTGAATCAGTTGAGGTCGATATGGAGCAAGCCGTTAAAACACCAGAGACCTTTGGAACGTCTATTCTGGTATTTATGTTAATCGGTTTTGTGATTTTCATGATCATATCTATAAATGTGAGCTTGATTATGGCTATTAATAAATTTTATGATTATAAAATGGAATTAAAAGAGGATTACCTTGAAATTACTATGGGGTTATTAAATAAGAAAGAAATTAAAATTCCACTTTCTAAAATTCAGATTCTCGAATTTCATTCCAATCCGTTACGTAAAATGCTGCATTTTAAAACAGCTCGTATTTTCCAAGCACAATCCGAGAATAAGCAATTATCAAATGTAGAAGTTCCTGCATGCCATCCCGATTTACAAAACAGATTACAGCATTTGATATTTAATGAGTCTGTGGAGCAACCAGATAACGTTTTATTGCCTAATTCGTGGTCTCATGCTCGATTTGACATGTATGTAGCAAGTACATTTATACTGCCATTAATCGCACTAGCTGTATATTTTGAATACTACTGGTTAATAGCTATACCCTTATTTTTTCTAGCTTTTACAGGATTTATAGGCTATAAGCATGGTGAAAAAAGTAAAGTATTAAGAGATAATGACTTTGTTGTTTTTCACAAAGGATGGTTGTTTAATGCTGTAATAATATCGCCCGTTTATAAAACACAAGCTGTAGAAAAATGGCACAGTATATTTATAAAGGGTAGAGGAGAAGCTCACCTTAAATTACATACTGCTGGTGGCTCAAGACAATTAAAGTATCTAAAAGCCACAGAAATTAATGCTATGCAAAACGACATTAACAACGCGGTTATTCAATCGAGTAAAAACTGGATGTAAATTAATATTCTATTTTAAGGATATTGTCTCGTGTCGGCAATAGAAGCGACTTTCCATTTATCATCAATGTAAATGAGTGTAAATACATTTGTTCCATTATGAGTGAAACCATCATTCATATAGAACTCATAGCTCGCACTTACTGATGCTACATCATTACTGTTTGTAGATCTTATTTGAATCAATCGTTCTTCAAAACTCACGCTATCTGGGATTTGAGCGATTCCTTTCAAGAACTCAGTAATAGGGGTATTGATGACACTTCGTCCTTGACTTTCTGATATAATTAGTGAATTTAATGTAGCGTTTTCAATCATCATCGATCTCAGTACAGTAGTGTCTTTTTTGTGAAAATATTGAAAAAATTCCTTCACTGCGTTTGTTGGTTTTTGCTTTTCTGCTTTAGTCTCTGTGACAACAATACTGTCAGTTGCAGTAGGGTTTTGTGCATCTGCTTTCGTGAAAGCGAGAACCATAATTCCTATTAATAATAAAGAGCTTCTCATGTTGTTTAATTTAGTGCGGTAATATTAGTATTTTTACTCAATATATACTGCCAAAATTATGTCAACAGCAAAAAAGGAATACAAAAGAATCACAGTAAAAACACTTACTGAGATGAAACGCAATAATGAAAAAATATCAATGCTTACCGCTTATGATTATACCATGGCACGTATTATCGATAGTGGAAATATAGATGTAATTTTAGTCGGAGATAGTGCAAGTAACGTAATGGCTGGTCATGAAACGACGTTGCCTATCACGCTGGATCAAATGATTTATCATGCAAGTAGTGTGGTGCGAGCTGTGGAACGTTCTCTAGTTGTGGTAGACTTACCCTTTGGTAGTTATCAAAGTGACCCTAAGGAAGCATTGCGTAGTGCAATACGTATTATGAAAGAAAGTGGTGGACACTCTGTAAAGCTGGAAGGAGGAAGTGAGGTAAAGGATTCTATAAAACGTATTCTTCATGCTGGGATTCCAGTAATGGGACACTTAGGACTGACTCCACAATCGATTTATAAATTTGGAACTTACACAGTACGTGCAAAGGAAAGGGCTGAAGCTGATAAGCTCAAAGAAGATGCACTAGCATTAGAAAAATGGGGCTGTTTTGCTCTAGTTCTTGAAAAAGTTCCTGCTGCGCTAGCTCAAGAAGTTGCTGAAAGTTTAAGGATACCTGTTATAGGAATAGGAGCAGGAAGTGGTGTAGATGGACAGGTTCTTGTTTCTCACGATATGTTTGGGATGACACATGAATTTAATCCACGTTTTTTAAGACGATATTTAAATCTTTATGAAGATATGGGTAATGCCGTCTCTGAATATGTGAAAGATGTAAAAGCTGTTGATTTCCC
>JALZUY010000301.1 GCA_023301395.1 Nonlabens sp. | reverse complement strand
TTGTTTTCTTTTTTCCCTTAAATCTTTTAGTGAGTTGCGTGATAGTAAATATTCTGATATGGCAGATATCGCATAACCTACAATAACCACACTACATAAAATCAGAAAAACTATAAATAACTTTGCCGTATCATTTGGTAATTCTACTTCTCTATAACCTACTGTTGTTATAGTAATAACGGTCATGTACAATGCATCTATCCAAGATAGATCCATAATGAGTTTAAAACCTATTATCCCTATGAAGATAATAGAGAATACTAAGGTAATTGCTATTGTGATTTTTGAACGCACAGAATTTATTTAAAGATCAAATACTGAATTACGTTTCACATAAAGCATGTCCTTAATTTTCAACCAGAAAGCTATAACTAAATAAACTCCAAAACCAGCTCCAAGTGTCGCAAACGTGAAATAGATAAAAGTAATGCGCACATTGCGAGCGCGCATTCCCATGCGATCTGCAATACGCGAGGACACGTAAAAGCCGTACTTCTCCATGTAGTGTCTTAAACCTGTAACTATTCCCATAACGTAAATTTAAACATAAGCATTTAATAACATCACTTTACGACTAGTTATCTCTCAATAATGAAACTCCTATATCACAAGTTAAACACTTGTTCACATCACAATAATTTGTTTTTAATTGCAGTACAGCTTGAGATTCTAGAGCATTAGTGATTTTACCTAATTTTTTATAGCCGTCGATTATCGTATTTGATTCCGCTTTTAATGAATACATAATTTCTAGCAATTCCTCTGTTTTATCTTTACCTATGAATTGAGCATGGACAAATTTTATAGGAACAATACAATTGATAATTAATAAATCAATGAATGCAGGAGTTAAGATTTTATCGCGCCCTGTAGTTTCCTTATCAAACACATGATGTGTATCCCAGTATTTTGATGCTTTCACATCAAACAGTTTATGAATCTCTTCTCTAGTTTTTGCAAGTAATAATTCTCCAAACAATTGCGGGCTCCTATGATATAACATGGACAATTGAGATATGCGTATGGTTGGATAATTTGCAGGTCGCAATCTGAAAAACTTCATAGGTGTGTGAGCAGGTTGAAGTTGAAACTTCGCTTTCGCGTAAGCGTATTCATTCAATAATTGCTTGTAATAATTGTCTTTCTTAGGTTCATTAAGCAATCCAGCCTGACCTAATAATGTTGCTTCCAATTGAAAAGCATCTTTGGATAATTTACGTATCGTTGCTGTATCCATGGTTTGGGCAAGTTGATCAAAAGCATCGTTATTTACTTTAGTGCCGAAACTTCTACTCAATAACTGAAAAAACAGTGCTTCCCAGTCATTATGAGTTTGTTCCAGAATTGTTTTTATATGAAAACTACGTTCTTCTAATCGTTCAAAAAACAACTTTTCAAACCATTGTGCCTTTTTAAAATCATCAACGCTAGGATAATCTTTCTCGCAATTAATGAATTGATTATTCTTAATAGCAAATAACTTCTGGTAGCTTTTTATCAATTCTGGTGCTACGTAGTTACTTACTTCCAGTACAGGAATATTTATTTCATCACGTCTACTTATCTCAGCATCATGAGCCCAAACCACATGTAGAATCACATTATCATAAGCTGGATCATCATCATGACCATGTAAGTACCAGTCACTGGCTTTTACGTGCATTTCCACATTACCAGCCCATTCTTGTCCGTCGATCTCCAGTCGACCATTAAAGAAATCTGGTCCAGAATGGAAGTTATGTGTCCCTAGAGATTTAATAACAATACTCTTACCTTGAGTAGTCTGTAATTCTTGACCACTTAGCTTTTTAAATTTCCAGAGGTAATGGATAAAATCTTCTTGCATATTAACTTGTGAAGTTGAAAGATAATTATAATTTTAAAGTCTTGAATAAAATTTATTTAATGAAAAAAATTCTCTCTTTACTTTTAATTCTAATCGGAGTGATGGCTCAGAGCCAAGATTTACCATCTAATCCCGAAGCTGGAAAATGTTATCTCAAATGTAATATTGGAGAAATAAAACAATGGACTGAAGTACCATGTGATCTCACAACCCCAAAAGCTAGAGACACTAATTATATTAAAGAACTTCAAACATTATATAGAAACTTAGGTTATGAGATTGAGATTACCGGAATTATTGACCTGAATACGATTGCAGCTCATAAAGACTATAATAACGGTATGAAAAAAATGAAACGTAAACAACGTAAAGCTGAAAGAAGAGCTAAACGAAAAAAGAAAAATCAATAATGACTGAAGACTTTCAACTTGACAAAAATCTCGAACGCATAGTCAGTACTAAAAACAGATTAGATGCTTTAATGATATCACTCGTTCTAGCAACTACATTTGCATTCTTTTATAGAGATTGTACTTTTGAGCATGCTCAAATATTTGGTCTTGACATTACGCATCACGATCCATATTATCATTATTCAGTAGCGATATTATTAATCACCATATTTGGATTAGTAGGTTCCCACTTCATTGAATATGTTCTTAAAAGGAGCACTTATGACAAACTCATTAAATCTGAAAGTGTAGATTTTGACGACATGACAAAATCCACAGTACCTGGTTCCTTTTATGAATTCACTTATCAATTAACTAAGTTTAAAAAGAACGACCCATTAAGAGAACTAGCTGTAGGTGTATTATTAAGTATGTTCTTTGCGTCTCACTATATTGCAATACTTCATATCGTTGAACGCTTTCAAGAACAGTCGACCAAAAGCACTATTATTCTTATAATATGTGGTGTAGTACTTATTGGACTCTATTATGGCTTTGTAAAATCGATGGGGAAATCGAAAAAGAAACTTGATAAATATGTTACTCAAAGAATAATCGCATGGATTATCATATTAAGTATAGGAAGTTTGATTTTCAATTTTATACAATAAAAAAAGCTCCAAAATCTAAAGCAGATTTTGGAGCTTTTTTTTTACAGTTTGTGAATTCCTACTTATCATCTTCAGGATAAGATCCATCTTCATTGATGTATCCTTTTTCCATCATCCATTCATCGTTAAAGAATTTACCAACGTAACGGCTTCCATGGTCATGGAATAAAACAACCACTACGTCATCTTTAGTAAATCCATGTTCCTTATGAATTTGAAGTAAACCTTTTATTGCTGATCCTGCGCTGTTACCTAGGAACATTCCTTCTTCTTTTGCCAGTCTTCTAGTATAAACGGCAGCATCCTTATCTGTAACCTTAGTAAATTGATCTATGATCTCAAAGTTAACATTCTTAGGTAAGATATCTTCTCCTATTCCTTCAGTAACATAAGAATAAATCTCATTCTCATCAAACACACCTGTTTCATGATATTTTTTAAATACAGACCCATATGTATCAATACCATGAATCTTGACATTAGGATTTTGTTCTTTCAAATATTTACCTACTCCACTTATAGTTCCACCAGTTCCTACTCCTACTACAAAATGTGTAATCTTACCATCTGTTTGTTTCCATATCTCTGGACCAGTACTTTCATAATGCGCTTGAGCATTTGATGGATTATCATATTGGTTTACATACCATGAATTAGGAATCTCCTCACTCAATCTTTTACTGGTTGAGTAATACGACCTAGGATCATCTGGCTCCACGTTAGTTGGGCATACATGCACTTCAGCTCCTACAGCACGCAGGATATCCATTTTTTCTTTAGACTGTTTGTCTGCAAGAACACAAATCAATTTATAACCTTTCATGATGGCTGCAAGGGCAAGTCCCATACCAGTGTTTCCACTTGTTCCTTCTATAATCGTTCCACCAGGTTGTAATCTACCATCAGCTTCAGCATCTTCAACCATTTTCAATCCCATACGATCCTTTGTCGAGTTACCAGGATTAAATGTCTCATACTTTGCCAGTACTAGACATGGTAAACCTTCCACTAGTTTATTCATCTTAACTAGTGGTGTATTTCCTAT
>JALZUY010000300.1 GCA_023301395.1 Nonlabens sp. | reverse complement strand
ATTGTAGAAGTAGATAACTCTAGTTCAATTAACGAGTTAAATGCTGCTAAATCTCTAGAAACAGATTATAATTCTATTATCAATCATCCTGATATTACAGATAATTTTGAAATACAATCATTTGGATTTTCAAAAGATCTCAAACCGCTTGACAGTTTAACTTTTAAGGGAACTGATACAGATATTTATCAGGCACTTACTCAGCCTCAAAAGTTGTTTAAAGATCGCAATAAAGCAATCGTGATTCTTACAGATGGTAATCAAACCAGTGGTAATAGTTATCCGTACGTTAAAATAGATGCACAAACCGCAGTATATCCATTAATCTATGGAGATACAACTCAATATCCAGACCTTGAGATTACTCAACTTAATGTGAATCGTTATTCTTATTTGAATAATGAATTTCCAGTAGAAGTTTTCACCTTTTATAATGGTGAAGAAAGCGTGTCTTCTTCTTTCAAAATTATGAGTGGTAATGCCACGTTACATCAAGAATTATTACGATTTGATAGCAAGAATACATCACGTGTGGTTAATGTGAATTTAACCAGTAAACGAGTAGGAACTCAATCTATGAGAGCTGTTCTTACACCACTTAATACTGAGAAGAACAAATCAAACAACTATCGCAACTTTGCAGTTGAAGTAATTGATCAACAAACAAAAGTGTTGATTTTAAGCGACGTGATGCATCCAGATATAGCGGCTCTTAAGAAAGCTATTGCCACTAATCAACAACGTGATGTGATTATTAAAAGCACGAGTGATAATCCAGACTTGAATGATTATAACTTAGTTATTTTCTATAGTCCAGGAAACGCTTTCGCGAAAGCGTATAACCAAGCAAAACAACTTAATAAGAACACATGGACCATTACTGGACCTAGTACCGATTTTAAATTCTTAAATTCTCAAGTTACTGCTTACAATGTCGAGCTAGATGACGAATTTGATGAAGTACAACCTATATTAAATACGGCTTACGCTACATTTAATCTGGAAGATTATAGCTATGATGATTATCCACCAGTGAATGTACCCTTTGGTGGTGTGACCATGAATACAGCACCAGATGTGTTGATGTATAAGATGATAGGAGATGTAGAGACCTTGCAACCGCTATGGTTTACTTATGAAGAGAATGAATCAAGACATGCAGTTTTTCTAGCTGACGGTTTCTGGAGATGGCGAGCGCAAAGTTATCTTGAAGAAAAAGAATTTAAGAATTGGGATGACCTAGTAGGTAGTCAAGTGCAATATCTCGCGTCAAATAAAAAGCGCAATCGACTGGAACTGGATTATGAAACCTTCTATTATCAAAATCGTAAAATTATTATCAATGCGCAATATCTTGATAAGAATTATGAGTTTGAGGATAATGGTATTATCAATATGACATTGATACGTAAATCAGATAATAAACGTGTGGTAAGACCATTTATCCTAGAGGGAAATAGTTATACGGTAGATTTGAGTGGTTTTGAAGCTGGCGATTACCGATTTACAGTTAAGGTAGAGAATGATCAACTTGCTAAAAGTGGTGCGTTGAGTATTCTTGAATTTAATGTTGAGAAGCAATTTATAAGCGCTCAGGATAATGGAATGAAACAACTAGTAGGTCAAGATGGCGTTTATTATCAAGGTCAAGTTGATCAAGTAGTTTCTCAATTGACTCAAAATCCTTTATTAAAACCCGTAGAAAGAGCTACGACTAACTTTGCGAGTCTTATAGACTGGGAATATTTACTAGGTCTTATTCTATTACTTCTAGGTATAGAATGGTTCTTAAGAAAGTACAGTGGTCTTATCTAGGTATTTATAGTAATTAATTTCCTTTAATTCATTAGTAAACTTTTTAACTAATGTTTGTTATCAATTGAACAGATGTGTTGTAACTTGAAACTTTAAAACTTAAAACTTAAAACTTAAAATAAATTATAGTAATGGAAAAATTACCCAAGGCAGGATTAATTGCCATCATAGCAGTTGTACTTTTAGTAATTATTGTTCTTAAAAGCTCTGTGGTTATAGAGTCTGGGCAAGCAGGTGTTTTGTTTAGAACACTAGATAATGGAGTTGATAGAGAGAATACTTATGGTGAAGGCTTTCATATTATCGCCCCATGGAATGACATGATTATTTATCCAGTAAGACAACTTTCAGTAAGTGATAAAATGAGAGTTCTTTCTGTAAATGGGCTAGAAGTTACTGTAGATGGAACTGTATGGTATCAACCTGAATATAATAAATTACCTTATTTACACCAGGAGAAAGGACGTGAATATGAATCTCAAATACTTGCACCTGCCATAAGTGCAGCAGCAAGAAGTGTAGTAGGTCGTTATACGCCAGAGCAATTATATTCCAGTAAACGTGATGTGATTCAAAATGAAATTTTAGATGAAGTTCAAAGAGAACTTTCAGCACAGTACATACAGGTGAATAGAGTTCTTGTGGAAGATGTGACGCTACCGCCTAAAATTAAATCGGCAATTGAACGCAAACTAGAACAAGAGCAAGAAGCATTGGAATATGAATTTCGTCTTGCAAGAGCTACTAAAGAAGCAGAAAGACAAAAGATTGATGCTGAAGGTAAAGCTGTAGCAAACAAAATATTAAGTGCCTCTTTAACAGATAAGATTCTAATGGAAAAAGGAATCGAGGCTACCTTAAAATTAGCAGAATCTAATAACTCCAAAGTAGTAGTAGTAGGTGGCGGTAATGGCGGCTTACCTATCATTCTAGGAAACCAATAAAAGTTGAGAAACTCATTTATAAAAAAGCGCAAATCTATTGATTTGTGCTTTTTTTATGCGGTCAAATTATTTTCAAATAATAAGTTGTCACTTTATTTTCCTACCTTACAAGATATTAAAAATACTTGCGATGAAAAAACATCTACTCTTACTGTTATTAATTATTGGCTTATCCTTTTCTAGTGCGCAGTGTCCGCCAGTGACTCAACTGAGTTATAATAATTATACAGGAACTTCTGTTGATATTGAATGGACAATTAATGGTACTGCAACTATATGGGATGTTGAATACGGTCCACAAGGATTTAGTCAAGGTACTGGGACATTAGTAACAGTACAATCGGCACCTTTTACTATTGTAGGATTAGCACCCAATTCTGTCATAGATGTTTACGTAAGGTCTGAATGTGGAAATCAATTTTCAAGTTTTGCAGGACCTTTATTAGTACCAGGTAATTATAATTTAATTACTGGAACAATTACATTTGACAGTGATACAAATGGTTGTAGTCCAGCAGATCCTGCGGGAATAGGTGTAATTGTAACAGCTAGGGATTCTTCATCAAACCTCACATTTTATGGGCAAGCAGATGCTAATGGTGATTACACTATGAGTATCCCAGATGGTAACTTTGATTTAACAACAGATTTTACTAATTCTTCAATTAGCACGTCTCCATCGATAGCTAGTATTGTTTTACCTAATGCAGCTAGTTCTGTAGTTCAAGATTTTTGCTTAATTCCAACTGTTTTGCAAGAAGATATTGAAGTACGCATATTACCAAGAAGTCAGGCCAGACCAGGATTTGATGTAAGCTATAACTTGATCTTAGCTAATACAAGTACTTTACCTGTAAGTGATGTATTAAATTTTAATTACCCATCTGATTACATGACTTTGTTATCTGCTTTGCCTGCAGTTACTAGTTCTGCTTCCAACTCCTTATCGTGGAGTTATTCATTAAACCCTTTAGATAGTATAATCTATGAATTAAATTTTAATTTAAATCCACCTACACATCCTACATTTCCATTGAATGGTAATGACATCTTAAACTTGAACGCTTCTACTTATTTAACTGGAGTAGATGTGGACTTGACTAATAATACCTTTGATCTAGACCAGGTTGTTGTAAATAGCTATGATCCAAACGACAAAACTTGTTTACAAGGAGAAACTATAGATCCTGCGATGATAGGTGAGTACCTTGATTATTTAATACGTTTTGAGAATACAGGAACAGCAAGTGCTATTAACGTACGCGTTAAAGATGTGATTGATAC
>JALZUY010000299.1 GCA_023301395.1 Nonlabens sp. | reverse complement strand
GCATTTTCATAATTGAGTCCAGTTTGTTGCATAATCATACGAGTTCCTCGATCTACCAGTTTATCATTGCTTAATTGCATGTCTACCATTTTGTTACCTTTCACATGCCCTAATTGTATCATAACTGATGTACTGATCATGTTAAGAACCATCTTTTGAGCTGTACCAGCTTTCATGCGGCTACTGCCAGTTACAAATTCAGGACCTACGATAGGTGTTATAGGGTATTGAGCTTCTAAGGCGATAGGACTAGCTTCATTGCAAGTTATTGATCCTGTTGTAATATGTAAAGAATTACATTTTTTCAATCCACCGAGTACATATGGAGTTGTACCGCTGGCAGCAATTCCTATTACTACATCATAATTTGATATGTTATAGGATTGTAAATCTAATATGGCTTGTTTTTCATCATCCTCAGCATTTTCCACAGCTTTACGTATCGCTATATCTCCTCCGGCGATTAATCCAATAATTTTATCATGAGAAACTCCAAAAGTAGGCGGGCATTCACTAGCATCGAGCACTCCTAATCTACCGCTCGTTCCTGCACCTATATAAAACAAGCGACCTCCATTTTTCATCGCCTCAACAATTATATTTACTATAGTCTCAATTTGTGGAATTACTTTTTCTACTGCAATGGCAACTTTTTGATCTTCATTATTTATTGAAGAAAGTAAATCCGCGGTAGACATATTTTCCAATCCATCGTATAGAGAATCTTGTTCTGTAGTTTTAATAAACATAACTTAGTAACTTATGATCTCTGTGATTTCAAGACCGTAGCCTATCATTCCTATACGCTTACTTTGCTCGCTATTAGTAAGAAGTTTAAGTTTTGAGATTTTTAAGTCATGAAGTATTTGAGCACCTATTCCGTAATCTCTATTATCCAGGTTTTTACGTGGAGCTTTTACTTCACCATTTTTTTGTAAATTCTTAAGTAGCTCTAAACGGCTCAACATATTTTCGGGTTGAAATTGCTGATTGATAAATACAATTGCACCTTTCCCTTCATTATTCAACCTTTCGAACATGGCGTCTAGTTTTCTATCTGCCTCTGAGGTAAGTGTACTGAACAAGTCATTGTTAACTTGTGTGGAGTTCATACGTGTTAAAACTTCATCTCCATCTTCCCAGTCACCTAATGTTAAGGCAAGATGAATTTGTTGATTTGTAGTTTGTTGATAAGCTCTTAATCTATATTCACCAAAACGTGTTTGCAAATTAAAGTCTTCTTTTTTCTCAATAAGGCTATCGTTTTTCATGCGATAAGCCACTAGGTCTTCAATGGAAACTAACTTTAAATCAAATCTTTTTGCAACATCAACTAATTGAGGAAGGCGAGCCATGGTACCATCTCCGTTCATGATTTCTACAATCACACCAGCTGGTTCATGACCAGCAAGTCTTGCAAAATCGATAGCAGCCTCAGTATGACCAGTTCTTCTTAAAACACCACCATCACGAGCTCTTAATGGGAAGATGTGCCCTGGTTTACTCAATTCATGACCTCTTGTGTCTTTATGAATCATAGCCTGTATGGTTTTGGAGCGATCTGCTGCACTTATTCCAGTAGTAACGCCATGACCTCTCAAATCCACAGAAACTGTAAATGCTGTTTCCATTGGGTCAGAGTTATTTACTACCATCATGTCCAGTTCCAATTCCTTACAACGAGACTCTGTAATAGGCATACAAATCAAACCACGGCCATGAGTTGCCATGAAGTTGATCATTTCAGGAGTCACTGATTGTGCAGATGCTAGGAAATCACCTTCGTTCTCACGATTTTCATCATCTACAACTATAATTACTTTTCCATTCTTGATATCTTCAATAGCATCTTCAATGGAATCAAGTTTTATAGAAGTAGTTTTTTGCATTGCAGTAATCATGACTTTATATCTTTTGCACAAAGATAAGAATTAAGCCGCTGGACTAGGGCTCTTTGGCTTTTTTTTAAACCTAGATGTTATCGATTCTATCATACCACCTAAGTCAAAAAAACCTTGATCGGTCGTTGCTCGATAGGTAAGGAGTATGCCTATGGGGAATATAATAAGTGTTCCCATCCAAGCACCTAACCAAGTGGGGAAGGCACCTTCAACAGCTGCTTTTTCTGCAAAGATGTTAATGAAGTGAAAAGTTAAGAAAAATAAAGTAGCTATTACGAGAGGTAATCCCATTCCACCTTTCCTAATTATTGCACCGAGTGGCGCACCTATAAAGAAGAGAATGATACAAGCAGCACCTAAAACGAATTTTTTCTGTATTTCTATCTCGTGTTTTGCAATACGCTTAGATTCTTCACTTAACTGAAAAGCACGATTTTTTAAAGCAGAGCGTTGTTGTTTTACCTTAGTAATAGTGTTTTCAATAGTACGTTTCTGATCATAAATTTTTAATTCACTAATAAAATTACTTGTAATATCACCTTTAGTTATGGTATCTGTAATTCTCGTTTTTGAAAGTTCAGGAGCCCATCGTTTATGTTGGACTTTATGATATGTGTTAAGGTTATTATTGAATTTAGTCGTAAAAGAATCTATACTTGTTTGTAACTCATGAATTTTGAGCATGCGGTGATTGTCAGTTACGTCAGCTCTTCCCATGTCGTCACTATTTATGCCAGACACATCCACATTAAGAGTAGATCGGAAGAGCACACG
>JALZUY010000298.1 GCA_023301395.1 Nonlabens sp. | reverse complement strand
CATAGTAGTATATTTAGAAACCAAAAACTAACTAGTGCAACCTAAAAACTTAACTCTATAATGATGAGAAAATTACTTGCCATGGGGATTTTCCTAGTCTTGTCTGGAACCAGCGTTTTACACGCTCAGCAGGATCCTCAGTACACTCAGTACATGTACAACCAAAATGTCATTAACCCAGCATATGCTGGTACAAGAGATGGCTTAACGCTTACAACTCTTTATCGTCAACAATGGTCAGGTGTAACTGGAGCTCCAGAGACACTTACCTTTTCTGGTAGTACTCCTATCGGTGACCGTATAGGTGTAGGACTATCTGTAATATCTGATCAAATAGGACCAGTAAAAGAGAAGAATTTCTATGGAGATTTCTCTTATAAATTACAAGTAGGAAAGAAAACTACACTTGCTTTAGGTATTAAAGCTGGTGTTACTTTTCACGATGTAAATCTTAACTTTGTTGGTACGACTACTCCTGGTGATCCACTTTTTAGTGAACAATTGAACGAGCAGTACCTTAACTTAGGAGCTGGTGCGTTTCTTTATGGAGATAACTGGTATACTGGATTCTCCGTTCCTAACATGTTAAATAGTACTCACCTTGATGAGGATGGACTAATTTTTGGATCTGAAACTCAGCATTATTTCCTTACTGGTGGATATGTATTTGATATCAACGAGAACATTAAGTTGAAGCCTCATGCATTGGTTAAAGGAGCGTTTGACTCACCTTTGAGTTTTGATTTAAACACAAATGTGTTATTCAATAATAAATTTGAGTTAGGTGTTTCTTACAGATTTGAAGATTCATTCAGTGGTTTAGTAGGAATGCAATTAACTGATAATGTAAAAGTAGGTTATGCTTATGACCGAGTGGTGTCAGACATTCAAGTAGCGGCAAATTCTTCTCATGAGATCTTTATAACTTATGACTTGAACTTCCCTCGTAAAGTGATGCAATCACCTCGTTTCTTTTAATCAACTAGCAAAGAAAGAATATCATGAAAAAAATATATTTACTCCTTTTAATTATCATCGCTGGTTCATTTCAAGTAAATGCACAAACCGATGCAACAAAAAAAGCAGACAAGCTGTATGAGCAATTACGTTATGTAGATGCTGCCAAAGCTTATGAGAAACTCATCAAAAAAGGTGAACGCACTCAACATGTCTATACAAACCTAGCTAACTCTTATTTCTTCAATAGCGAATTCAAAAGCGCTGAGCAGTTCTATAAAAGAGCTACTAAGAAAAGCCCACAAGCTGAAACTCTTTACAGATATGCTCAAACTTTAAAGGCAAACCAGAAGTATGACTTATCTAACACGATTATGAACCAGTTTGCTGGTGTCGCTCCTAGCGATGATCGTGCTAAAGAGTTTAAAGCAAATCCTAACTATCTGGCAGATATTACTGGAATGAATCCTTCTTATACTACTGAGGCTCTTGGCCTGAATGGTGAAGCAAGTGATTTTGCAGCACAAAAAATAGGTGATAAAATTTACTTTGCAAGTGCTCGTAATAACAGTCGTGGTAACTATGGATGGAACAAACAACCTTATCTTGATATTTATGAGGCTAAAGTTGATGAAAGCGGTATGCCAGGTGAAGGAAAACTTTTAGGTGGTGATGTAAATACTAAGTATCATGAAGGTACTCTAGATATCACACCAGATGGTAAATACATGTTCTTTACACGTGTTGACTACATAGGCGGTGATTATGAAAAAGCTACTGATGGTGAAAGTAAATTAAATATCTATCGTGCTGTTAAAGCTGGTGGTGAGTGGAGAGATGTAAGAACTACTTCTCTAGAAAGCCAAGAATATGGTGTAGGTCACCCTAGTATTACTGCAGACGGTAAAACAATTTACTTTGCTAGTGAAGCTCCAGGTGGACAAGGTGGATCAGACATTTATAAAGCGACTCTTAAGAGTGGTAAAATTTCTAATCCAGTAAATTTAGGACCAACAGTAAATACTACAGGAGATGATTCATTTCCTCATGTTGCATCTGATGGGACACTTTACTTCGCTTCAAACGGTCACTTAGGATTAGGTGGTCTTGATGTATTTAAATACAAGGATGGAACTGTGACTAATTTAGGTGCTCCAGTAAACTCTGCAATGGATGATTTTGCATTTACTTACTCTGAGGAAACAGGTAAAGGATTTGTTTCTTCAAACCGCAAAGGTGGTAAAGGAAGTGATGATGTATATGGTGTTACACTTATTGAGATTTGTGAAGTTATGGTTACTGTAACTGCAATAGATGCTCAAACTAATCAACCTATCCCTGGTGCAATCGTTTCTTTGAATGATGCTGACGGTAACAGCTTACCTAGTCAAACTACAGACAGTGAAGGAAAAGCAATGTTTACTACAGAGTGTAATAAAGAATTCATGGCTCGTGGAGCAAAGGATCAATATGAAAGTGGTCAAGCTGAATTAACAGTTGCTGAAGAGGCTACTGCTATGGTAACGGTGAACATGGAGCCTATCGTTCCAGATCCAGTTGTGGTTGATGAGAAGATCTTATTGAATATGATTTACTTTGACTTAGATAAGTCTAACATACGCCCAGATGCTGCTCTTGAATTAGATCGTTTAGTATCATTCATGAAAAAGTATCCTGAACTAGAAGTAATGGCTGAGACTTATGCCGATGTTAGAGGACCAGATGCCTATAACCTTTCACTTACTCAACGTCGTTCTGAATCTATTGTAGCTTATGTCGTGTCCCAAGGAGTTAACGCAAGTCGTTTGACTGCTGTAGGTCGTGGAGAAGCAAATCCAGTGGTAGATTGTTCTGGAAGACGTTGTACTGAAGATGAATACGCACTATCCCGTAGATCTGAATTTACGATTACAAAAAGATAATTATTAAGCATTACTAACTAACCAATGCTTTAAATCCCATCTCTTTATTGAGGTGGGATTTTTTTTATTTATACCTGTCATGCTTAACTACGATTCAGCATCTTCTAATTATGGAGATGATAAGATTATTTTGTTCTTGGAGTAATGATTTTACTTATATACATATACTATTGCTATACTGATAGTTTGCTTAATGTTCTTAGTTTACTTTGTTACCAGTCTAGGAGAATATAAAAACGATTTAAGCGGTGCTTCAATGAAGCACATAGTTATTCGTAATTACACGCTAAAAAGCTACTCTACGGATGTAAAAGTGCTGCCATTGTACCATGGATAGAATACGTTTGAGTTGATGTATAGTATGAAGTGATTTTTAGTACGGTGTTTTATCAATTCGAGCGTATTGCAACGTTGACGAGCCATCCAGTCATGATGGCCTAATTCAAAAACTAGTGCAATAAAAAAGGAAAGCTATTTATGGCTTTCCTTTCAATTATAATGTACATTCTAGCGCATTACAAATGCTACACTATAACGCGAACGCGTTACAATCTAATATCCGCAAGTTTATAGTCAAAAATACCGCAAAGCATTATCAATAAACACTTTGCGGATTTTGTGTTTTCACTTAAATTAGTGATGCTTATAAACACAATATGAAAATAGTACAATCTAGCGGTATAACTCCTTTTGGAGGATTAAATTTTGTTTTAGAAGAGTTCGATATCAAAAATTTAGATAAGCTTCTAAGTGAGTCATTACCTGATTTAGCACCTCAGAGTAAGTATGGTTGGAAGGATATATTATATTCTTTCTGGTCTATTTATTTGTGTGGTGCAGACTGTGTTGAAGATTTATCTGGGAATCTAAAAAGTGCTTTATCAAATATTCCATATTGTAACTTACCAAGTCCTGATAGGGTACTGAATAGGTTTAAAGAACTTGCTTTACCATTTGATGTTTTCAGTGTTCCTAGAGGAAAAAGTTTGCATCAATTTAGTATTAACAGAGATTTAAATATTCTAAATATCAGAATATTAAAATTGTTTAATCAGTTTAATTCTGAACAAACTTTAGATTATGATAATACTATTTTATACACTAAAAAAGCAGATGCTAAAAGGACGTATAAGAAAGAATTAGGCTATTCCCCAGGAGTGGCAGTAATGGGAAGTAAAGTTGTTTTTATTGAAAATAGAAATGGAAATAGTGACGCAAAGACTCTACAGTTTCAAACATTAACTAGAATGTTTGAACTTTTACAAGATCAAAATATAGAAATAACCAATTTTAGAGCTGATGGGGCTTCCTATCAATTAGATGTTATTGATTTAATTCAAAAAAATGTTCAGAACTTCTATTTACGTGCTAATAGTAATCAAACTCTAGCAACAGCAATTGCTACGATCAAATATTGGAAAAAAGTACAAGTAGGGAATGAAGAGTCATATCGCGGTGAAACGTCTTATTCACCTTTTGAAAGTATAGCCAAGAGGAATAAAAAAGAGCATAAAGTAAGAGAATATAGACTCGTAGTAACTAAAACTAAAAGAAGAGATGGCCAGATTAGTGTATTCACTGGCGAGGATTATAATTATTCTGCGGTAATCACTAATGATAAACTAAAAACAGAAGATCAAATAGTTAATTTTTATAATCAAAGAGGTGCCGCTGAAAGAGAGTTTGATGTCCTCAAAAACGATTTTGGCTGGAAGAGCTTACCTTTTTCAAAACTGGAGGAAAACACAGTGTTCCTAATTTTTACAGCAATTTGTAGAAACCTTTATGGTTATATAATTAAGAGTTTTTCAAGAAAAGTTGAGGGACTTAAAAAGAGTTTTAGAGTAAAAAAATTTGTATTCCGATTCATATGTATTCCAGCTAAATGGATACGTACAGCAAGACAAAATAAGCTCAAACTATATGGGAAAATAAACTTTAAAACATGATCTTAAAGTCGCAAAACGCTCTTTCTCTTTTTGAATAATTTGAAGGAAGGTTAAAATCTTCAATGGAGAAAATACATCTTCTTAGTAAAAATAAACTTGCAAAAAAGAGAAATATATACTCAATGAACCCTATAAATAGCTTGAGAAAATTTAGAAAGCTTAAATTGAGTAGACTTGCGGATATTAGATTGCAACGCGTTTGCTTAAATGTAGCATTTATAATGTGCTTTTAAAAACGCAACAGTATGAAGATAATATTAATATAGTTATGATTTTATATTTGTAATCAAATCTAGTCATATCATTTGATGATTTTAATAGGACAAATTTCATTATCCATATAAGTGCTGGCGTTACTATGTATCCATTCATTCATGCTTCACATAACCTGCATCAATGGGATTGTAAAGGATGTAATTAAAAGCTGTCTCTAGTTTTTTAACTCAGCCCACTATTTTATGATGAAAATTAATTAGAAATGCCATAAACACAAAAAAAACCCATTGCAAACTGCAATGGGTTTTTTTATTGGGTTTTCGCTTAAAGCGAAAATATAAATTTACTAGTTACTCGTCATAGAGATGTTATCTAGCTCATAAGTACCGTCTGTTCCAGAATCTCCTGAACCGTCGTAACGGAAAGCGACATGACCTGTTCCTGTAACACAATCTAGTGATACGTGATCAGAGAATACCCAGTTACCGAAGAACTCACCATCGTCTACGATAGTAGCGTCTGCAAGTGGTTTCCATGATGCTGTTGCAATTCCTGCAGTTGTTCCATCCCAATCGTCAGAGTAAAGAGCTTGCATGTTAGACCCATCAGAGAAACTGTTTGAAGTTTCAAAAGATAAAACCTCACCTGCTTGAGCATCAAAGTCAAATTCTGGAGTGATTAACCATGCTACTGTAGAAGCATCATTTGAGTTAAATGAACCTACACGTACACTTTTACCAAGTGAAGCGTTTGTTCCACCAGAAGTGTACACTTCCCATGTCTCAGTTCCTGCTTCCTGGAAGTTAGTCCATCCTGCTGGCATTGCTGCTGCACCAGTTGATTGGGTTTCAAAGTTTTCACTTAATAAAGTTATTGGTCCAGCTGCTACTGCGTTACCACAAGAGACAGGTGATATATCACAACGATCTGGATCGTTAAGGTCAAAATCTTCTGGAGTATTTACATAAAGAACATACTCATTATCAAAGAAATCTCTAGTTAATACTGCGTCTATAGAACCTTTTCCATCTGGAATGTTTAATGCTTTAAAGTCAGAAAAAGTACTTGTCCAAAGGTTTGCTGTTGCACCAAATGCATCATTACAACTCTTAATACGACGCTCACCATCAAATTGGTCAAAAGATTCAGCAGCAAAAGAAAGTGCGATTTGTTCTTCAACAAATTGCACATTATTTACACGTACCCATATTAATTCAAGTGCATCAGAGAAATCTGCAAACTCAACATCAACAGGAACGATGTCTTCAACAACATTATCTCTTGTAATCACTTCCGTCTCAGCAGATGCTGCAATACGCTCTATATCACTTCCAGAACCAGCAATTCCTAGAGTAGTAACACCATTTGATGTACCTACTGTAAGACCAGTTAATTTTACAAATACTTTTCTACCGAATTCGTAGCGAGTAAATAATGGATTTACATCTATCGAAATAGTAAGTCCAACAGTCGGGTCTTCTGCTTGATCTTGAATGATTAATTCTTTAAACCAGTTTCCTCCTTGATCGTCTGAGATTACATATCCAGTTACGTACTCATCTGTTCCACTTGTAGATTGTTCAAATGTAAATGTATCATCTCCACTTTGAGCTAACCTTGAAGCAACAGTGCTTAATTCTACGATGTTACCGTCAATAGTAACTTCTGCACCATCAAATGTAGGTACAGTGAAATCATCATCTCCTACACAAGAAAATGTGATAGCTGCGATAAACGCTAGCGCTATTATTTTATGAAAAGTTCTCATATTATTCATTTTATATTTCATCATTAATTTTATTAAAATCTTAGGTATACATTAAGGTAGTAAGTACGTCCATTTCCATAGAAATAACGTGGTGCAAAAACTTCAATTGGATTATTACGATCATCTAGAACATCTTGATAATTTGCTAAGCGTCCTTGCTCAAAACCACCAGTTCTGTACTCTTTACCGAGTACATTATTAATAGTCGCAAAGAAACCTACAAATTTATCTCCTATTCTCCAGGATTTACCACCTACCACGTTTACTAATTCATAAGGATTGAATTTCTCCTGTCTTAGTAAATCTCTAGCGATATCTTCATCATAATTTGATAGAGGAAGTCCATCTAGGTCTGTGATAAAGTTCTCAGTTCTTCTTAATGCATTTACATCTACATAAGAGTTTGCAAAGAAGTTTGCAGTTGCGCCTACCCACCAGAAATCGGGATCACGGTATTCAAAACCTATTTGATAAGCGCGTTCTGGTCCACCAGCTACGTGGTAATCTTTTAAGTTTGTTGTTCCATCACCAAAGGTTAAGTCCTGATTAGGGAAGTCATCACTGTTTAAGTATAGGTTAGGATTGTTACTAAAAGTGTTAGTTCCAAATGCTGCTGCCGCTTTTAAAGCAATAGTAGGAGTCGCTTGAATTTCTATTCCTATTTCTCCACCTATATTACGACGATCGATATTAGTCATTATTTCTTGTACAAAAGCATTTCCACCATCTGTAGGAGAACCAGTAACACCTTCTACAAAATAGAAACCTACATCAGTTCCATTCTGGAATTGTGTGAAGTAACCTGTAAATCTTGCCTTAATAAAAGGAGATCGATAGATGTAAGATAAATCAGAAGAATAAACCGTAGAAGATTCTAATCCTGTTGTCGTATTGTTGTTTTGTCTAGCGTTAGGGAATGCACTTCTTATGGTTGGTGCATCAGTAATATATGCACCATTGAAGTCGATAAAACTCTTACCACTCAATTTATAAGTAGCGCCACCTTTAATACCAAAGTTTGTAAAATCTAGTTTTTCACCTTTCCCAAACGAATTGTCTGTAAAGTTTCCATTTCGATACTTTCCATCTCTTTGATAAGATGTTTGAGATACATTACCAGCGATATAATAATCTACTTTTTTAGTCTTGAATTGAGCTTGTGCAAATGCATCAACCTCATTTACAAGAATATCGTAGTTGTACTTGTAACGATCACCTTCACGAGCAATACGATTAGGGTTGTTAATATCTGATTGAGCCGCTTCATCTAAGCTTACTTCTTGAGATTCTTGAGCAAAGAAATCTACATCAAGATATCCGCCACCACCTAAAAGATCAGCTATGCGAGCATAGTTTTCACTTTTTAAGTTACGGTAACTTAATCCACCTGTAAATAAAATATTATCAGTTATATCAGCAGTAAGAATGGTGTTTACCATTAATAAGTCATCATCGATACGATCTTCTTGAATCGCATAAACACTTGTTCCTCCTTGTTGAGTAAAAGAAGCATTTGCTCTATATAAAGATTCCCAGTCCAGTTGACCATTACTTATAAAGGCTTGTTGAGCTAAGAAAGCTTGAGATAAATCATATGATGTATTACCATTACGTAAAAAGAAACTAGGTAGATTCTGGTAATAGTCTGCATTAGGATTACGAGCGCCACCTATATAAGAGTCTTGACCATCGAGAGTTATCAAACGAGTTCCACCGTTGTCAATACGTGTATTTCCTATTTTACCAAACTGGTAACCTACGTTTGTGTTTAATTTAATTTTATCATTGATTTTCCAGTTATGATTTAACATCAAGATAGGTTCTTCAATTTCTCTGATACGGCTGTTACGTTTTGCGCCATCCTGGAAACCCCAGTTTGCGTTATAAGTATTACCTCTCAAATTAAATATCTCTTGAGTTAAAGGAGATTGTCTACCACGGCGGTTAGGTGTATACATTCCTGTGAAGTTCAAGAAATGATTTTCATTGATTTTTTTCTCTACTGATATCCCTATAGAATTGGCATCATAAACAGTTCCATCTACAAACCCTTCATCACCTGCACGTCTCGATGCTGTAATAGAATAAGCCCATCCATTATTCTTTAAACCACTGTTATAAGTAGCCATAAAACGACCCGTATAACTGCGATTAGCCGATGCGTAAGAAATACGACTTCCTTCACGTTGTTGTGAAGCACGCATGTCTATACTTTGAACACCACCTAATCCACCAAATGAATTATCTGCAGCAGATAGTCCCATTGTGAAATTCTGATTGCGCTGTAAATCATTTACACCACCCCAATTACTCCATTGTGGTCTTCCAGAGAATATCTTATTCATGGTAAGTCCATTTATAAGTACACGGCCATCTTCACTATTTAAACCACGAGGTCTAAAGAATGTCGCACTAAAATCAAATGCTGCTGCTCTTAGGAAAATATCTCTAGAAGATTGTAATAATCCAGACACATTATTTGCTGCATTTTGATCATCAGACAGGTCATTCTCAGTTAGAGAAATAACACCAGCGGTTTGATCCTGGTTACTGTAATCAACTCTTAAATATAAAGGGTCGATGTTTACCGGTACAGTCGAGTTTACTACTATAGGTAGGTTACGATTGAAATGATCAGCAGCACTCACTTGTAGTTTTTGATCTCCTTGAGGGATTCCACTTTCAAAAGTAAAGTAACCATCAGCATCAGTAGTTGCTGTAAATTTGGTTCCTAGGATCTCAATTAGCGCTCCTTTAATGGGTTCTTCGGTTGTCTCGTCAATTACTCGACCTTTTACAGTTTGTGCACTGGCAATGGAGGCACAGACCAGTAAAATCAACAGAATCAACTTGCTAAATTGTTTATTCATAAGATTTATTTATTAACATAATATTATTAATCGGCTGCAAAAATACGTTTTTCTTATCTTAACACTACCTTTGGCGCGGCGTTTGTATAAATGTTTACATAATGTTAATTTAAGATAATTTTTAATATGTATAAGTACTTAGTTACCAGTGTTTTTGTTTTTTTCGCTTTCGCGAAAGCGTCTAAGGCACAAGAAGATAAGGATAATTCAAAGCAGTATAAAATTCAAACTGTTGCGTTTTACAACCTTGAAAACCTCTATGACACTGAGGATGACCCAACTATTAATGATGAAGCTAGTCCTATGATGGAAATGGCCGAAGGATTAAGAGAAGACGTTTATCAAAAGAAATTAACAAACATGGCACGTGTTATTAGAAAAATAGGTGCTGACAAATCTGGAACAGCTCCAGCTGTTATAGGTGTTTGTGAAGTTGAAAATCGTAAAGTTCTTGAAGATCTTGCAAGTCATGAATTATTAAGAGATTATGACTATGGAATAGAGCACTATGATTCTCCAGACAGGCGTGGAATTGATGTTGCTTTACTTTATAAGAAGAGTGAATTTGTGGTTAAGAACTCTCAATCACGTCGCTTAGATATAAAAAATAATACAACAGGAAAACGCACATTTACAAGAGATCAACTAGTAGTGACAGGTGAGTTGAACGGCGATCCCATGAGTTTAATAGTAAATCACTGGCCATCGCGTAGTGGTGGAGAAATGAGAAGTAGAGCTAAGCGTGTAGCTGCTGCCGCTTTAAATAAACAAATTATAGATTCATTACATGTGTCAAATTCTATGGCAAAAATCATTACCATGGGAGATTTAAATGATGACCCTACAAATGAAAGTGTAAGTGTTACCTTAAACGCACAACAGGATCAAAAAGATGTAAAGCCGCAAATGATTTATAATCCTTATTTAAAGATGTTAAAAGAAGGATACAACACATTGTCATATCGCGATGCTGGAAATATCTTTGACCAGATCATGATGACTTATCCATTGCTTAAACAAGCAGATCAAGGTGGTTATTTCTATTATCATGCAGGAATTTATAATCCTAGTTTTATGACTAATAAGTCTGGTCGTTATAAAGGATATCCTCTACGTAGTTATAATAATGGGAATTTCACAAACGGATTTAGTGATCACTTTCCAGTTTATGTTTACCTTATTAAAGAAGAATAATAATTAAACTC
>JALZUY010000297.1 GCA_023301395.1 Nonlabens sp. | reverse complement strand
ACAGGATTTTCAAAGGTGAGTCCAAAAAGCTCTCTCTTTAAGGAAGAATGATTTTGTTTATAACGCTTTCGCGAAAGCGCACTAAAACCAGGTATTTTGCTAAACAATTTAATACTCTTGAAAGAAAAATGGTGGACTGCCTCTGGATCAAAGGCAAAAAGTAATGGTCTAACTATTGATTTATACATAAGAATAAGGTTGTGCAAATTTACAATCCGTTGGACTTTATTCCATATTTTTGTTACTCTTAAAAAATGATAGATATGAGTAAATATGATGTAATCGTTTTAGGTAGTGGACCTGGTGGATATGTAACTGCGATACGCGCATCTCAATTAGGTTTGAAAACTGCGATTGTAGAGAAGGAATCTCTAGGTGGAGTATGTTTGAATTGGGGTTGTATCCCTACAAAAGCACTTATTAAAAGTGCCGATGTTTTCAACTACCTCAACCATGCCGAAGATTATGGTCTTAAAGTTACTGGTGTGGATAAAGATTTTAATGCGGTTGTAAAACGCTCTCGTGATGTCGCTGACGGAATGAGTAAAGGTGTTCAATTCTTATTAAAGAAAAATAAGATTGACGTAATCATGGGTTACGGTACCGTTAAAAAAGGAAAGAAAATTGAAGTAAAGGCTGAAGATGGATCTACTTCAACTGTTGAAGGAAAACACATTATTATAGCTACTGGTGCAAAATCACGCAGTTTACCTAGTTTACCACAGGATGGTAAGAAAGTAATAGGTTACCGTCAAGCAATGACTCTTGATAAACAACCTAAGAAAATGATCATAGTAGGATCTGGTGCGATAGGTGTTGAATTTGCCTATTTCTATAATTCTATGGGGACTGAGGTCACTATAGTTGAATATCTAGACCGTATCGTTCCTGTTGAAGATGTAGATGTTTCTAAACAAATGGAACGCAGCTTTAAAAAATCAGGTATTAAAATCATGACTTCTAGTGAAGTTACTGGTGTAGATACATCTGGTAGTGGTGTAAAAGCTACCGTTAAAACTAAAAAAGGAGAAGAAGTTCTTGAGGCTGACATCGTTTTAAGTGCCGTAGGTATTGAAACAAACTTAGCTAAAATAGGTCTTGAAGAAGTTGGTATTTCAACTGATCGAGGTAAAGTACTGGTAAATGACTGGTATCAAACTAACATTCCTGGTTACTACGCTATAGGTGATATTACTGCTGGTCCAGCACTAGCTCACGTTGCAAGTGCTGAAGGTATTCTTTGTGTAGAAAAAATTGCTGACATGCATGTGGAGCCACTTGATTATGGAAACATCCCTGGTTGTACATATTCTACTCCAGAGATTGCAAGTGTAGGTATGACTGAGGCGCAAGCTAGAGAAGCTGGTTATGATATCAAAGTTGGTAAATTCCCTTTCAGCGCGAGTGGTAAAGCGAGTGCTAGTGGTGCCAAAGATGGTTTTGTAAAAGTAATCTTTGACGCTAAGTACGGCGAGTGGTTAGGTTGTCACATGATAGGTGCTGGAGTTACTGACATGATTGCTGAGGCTGTCTTAGGTCGTAAACTAGAAACTACAGGTCACGAAGTATTAAAAGCAATACATCCACATCCTACAATGAGTGAAGCCGTTATGGAAGCCGTTGCAGATGCTTATGGTGAGGTGATTCACTTGTAAAAATGTTAAGTCATTTAGTCTAAAGTCTTCAGCCTTTTAGTTTGTAGATATTTGTAGATAAAGGAACTAACTAGAACTTGAATAAATTAAAAAAGTCCCCATTTCTTTCAAAGAAATGGGGACTTTTTTAATGGAAAGATTTAAATAAATTCTTTTTAAAACTTAATTCCCACTCCTAGAGTAACTGTATTGATTTTGCCTATCGAGCTTGGTAAGCCTTGAATTTTAGTTCTGTTCAAAATATCTCGCTCATATCTCAAATCCAGAAAAATACTTTTACTTGCTTGGTATCTCACTCCTATTTGCGCTTTAGGCATTATCGACCTGTATTGAGGATCATTTTCACGACCATCGAAGAATCTATGATCTCCTGTATATTCAATAGCTAAACCAGCATAAGCAGTCCATCGTGGTGCAAATTGATAACCGTACTGAAAGGAAACTGTTGGGGCAAATGAGTAAACGAGCCCAACACTTAATTCCACTTTCAAGTTAGATTTTTCATTAATTTGATATTGTGTGAATAACGCAAGTCTACTTATACCATCTGTTTGAGTAAAACCTCCTTGCCCAGCAAAATTAGAATATGAAGTTGTTTGCAATCCTTGATTGATCTGAATTCCGAAATCCCAAGATTTGGGTTGAGGAAATAAATAAGATAAATCTTCGGTTGATTTTTTTTCTTGAGCATTAGTAAATAAAGCACAGGAAATTGCGAGCAGCATAGCTGCGAGTAAATTCTTTTTCATCATTTAGTTGTTTAGTTCTGTAAGGAACGTAAAATGAAAATGAACAGTATTTTATTAAGAGCTAATTAACTAAAATTGTGAGACTTTAACGATTTTAAAGACTTTTAATGGCGAGTTCATAACCTTTCAACCCAAAGCCACTAATCACACCAGCAGCATTCTTAGAGATATAAGAAACATGTCTAAACTCCTCACGATCCATTACGTTTGAGATATGGACTTCTATTACTGGTGTGTTAATCCCACTTACTGCATCTCCTATTCCTATAGAAGTATGCGTGTATGCGCCAGCGTTAAGGATAACAGCATTAAACCCTTCATTCTCTGAAAGATGAAGCTTATCAATAAGCTCTCCTTCTATATTAGATTGAAAATAATCTAATTCTACTTCTTTAAAATGAAATTGCAACTTTGTAAAGTAATCTTCAAAAGTTTGAGAACCATAAATCTCAGGTTCGCGCTTGCCTAGTAAATTTAAATTAGGTCCATTAAGAATAAGTATTTTCATGAGTTAAAGATATTGGTAATTCTGCTTTCGCGAAAGCGAGAAAAGAAAAAAGCCAATTCATATGAATTGG
>JALZUY010000296.1 GCA_023301395.1 Nonlabens sp. | reverse complement strand
TGATGCTGATGGGAACTTTGAATTTGAATTAGATAACGGCCAGTACTCTGTTCAAGCCGAAAAAGATGGGTTTCTTACAGATTTTGAAAGCGCAACTGTTGATGTAGATCAAACTGTTGAGATCGTCTTTGAATTACAAATTGAAACCGCAAATAATAGAGCTCCAGATACTCCAGTTCTTGTCACTCCTGTGGATAATGAGGTTGACGTTGCTTCAAATGTTACACTGGAATGGATCGCAACTGATCCTGAAAGTGATGACCTTACTTTTACTGTAGAATTAAGAAATACATCTACAAATACGGTAGAGTTATTTGAAAATGTAACAGAGCCCATGCTTGATGTGACTGTTGACTTTGGTACAACTTATCTATGGCAAGTTAGAGCAAATGATGGAATAAATCAAGATATTAATAGCGCTATATTCTCTTTCAGTACCACTGATTTTCCTACTAATAGATTCTTATTTGTGCGCAAAGTAAATGGTAATAATGTCATTTATAGTGGTGATAATGATGGTACAGAAGTCGCTCTTACCACATCTAGTACAAATAGCTGGAGACCTAGAGTGAATAGTCAAGCTGGTAAAGTGGCATTTTTAAGAAATGTAGGAGCTGCTGTTCACCTTTTTATAATGAACTTAGATGGTTCTCAACAGCAACAAGTGACATCAACGGTTGCTGTGGCTGGTTTTAATTTAGAAGAAGTGGATATTTCATGGGCTTCAAATGGAGCACTTATCTATTATCCATCTCTTGATAAATTATATACTATTCAACCTAGCGGTGCTGGTCTTACCCAATTTTATCAAACTAATAACGGAAATCTAATAACGGAAGTTGATGTTAATGAACTAAGAGTAGCTATCAAGACTAACGATTTTGCTGGATATAATGTTGAAGTTTTAGTACTAGATATGCAGGCAACCATTGTAGAAACCGTAATAACAGGAATCTCTGGCGCAGTAGGAAGTATTAACCTTAGTGCTGATAATACAAAGATCCTGTATACGAGAGATGTTTCTGGATTTGAAAACATTGCATATAGAGTTCTAGATTCAAGGTTGTTTGTATATACGTTTGCGACATTACTAGAACTGGATGTTTCATTTAATAAACCTATAGGGACAAACGATCTAGATGCTCGTTTTTCACCTACGGAAGGTTTAATAATATGTGTGAACCAAGATAATGATGGCAATTCTGCTCCATTAATACAAACTCTAGAGTTATCAATGGCAGATACTCGTGAAGATTTATTTATAAATGCAGTAATGCCAGATTGGGAATAGGCACTTTTTATCCTTATGTAGTAAATGCGTTATCTACATAGTTGACCAGAGTCCCTGAGCAAGATTCTAATATGTCTAGGGTAACTAACTATGGTACTTACGCAAATTATCAATAGTTCTGTGCCTATCCCGTTTTGGTATTTTATTTTAAAGATAATGCCTGGTAAGAATGTAGGGGTTCTTCACCAGGCATTTATCAATTCTAAATATCTTGAAAAGAAATATTTTTCTATTTAAGATGTAGCAAAACTATAGTTTAACTTTAATCTGCACAATAAGTTTAACATATTTTGAGAGGATTAGTGCTTTTAAGCTGTTTTATTGACCTATTAAACGCTTTTAATCGATGATTTAAGAATAGAACTGTTATCCAGCAGTTAAGTCACGAGACTCATAAGCTCCAGCATCTGGTGAAGATCCACGAGTATTGTTTAAAATATCTGTTGCGGTAGCTGTTGACGGCTCAGCGATTCCATTTGCTCCGCCAGTATCGTCTATTTCTAATAAGCTATTATCCTCATCGTTAAAAATGGGGTCTATATTAAAAATATCTAGATTATATAATCCAGTATTGGAAAAATCATAATTAGTCAAACCTGCAAAGTCATCAAAACGATCATCAAATTTAAGAAGTGAATGATCAAAGCTAAAATTGAATTGAGAAATACCATCATCTGCCAGAATGAACTCAATATCTCGATCTCCATAGATGATACAATTTGAAAAACTGGCTTGTACTAAATCTTGAGTAAGATTAGTATTAGGAATTATGTTTGAGATAAAAAGTGTAGGATCTTGTCTAAAACTGTTGTTCCAGTAATTTGCAATAGTACAGTTGTTGAACGTGTAATCTCCACCTAGTCTTAAAACTAAAGATGATTGTCCAGAATTATTAATTACTAAATTCTCTGCCTCAATATGTCCTGTCGTTCCTATAATTCCTGAATTTGAACTATTGTAGATTTGTGTATTATCTATTTTAAGAGTTGCTCCATTTGAAGTAGGATTACTATTATCCATTATAATTCCTATACTGGCATTTTTAATTGTAGCATGATGGAATTCATTATTCTTACTACCATCAGTCAACCATATCGCGCCCCATTGTCCTGCAACATCAGCAAATATAGGTTCTAAGCGATCGCCTTCAAAAATCACCTCGTTTTCTAGTGCATCAGTCGTTGATGGTAATCCATTGACTTGTAAACTACCTTCGTTTGCTACTATAATACCACTTTGATTATGAAAATGTAATCGTGCACCAGCTTCTATAGTTAAGGTCTTGTTTGCTGGAACTGCTGCAAAACCATAAATGACATAAGGTTTTGCTGCTGTGAGATTAAGTTCTGTATCATCCAGTACAAATCCATTAATCCTTATTTCCTCACCATCATCAGTAGTGCCTAGTAAAAGAGTCTCTTCTACACCTTGTGCATCACGAGCAGGAAATAGAAATATAGCATCTTGAACAAGTGTGACTAATTCTACTTTTTGTGAATTTGCACCGCTATCAAATTCCACAGTGTCTGTATAGAGGAATTCATCTCCATTTGAGAAATCGTTTATATTAATAGTTGTTTCTACAAATACAAATAGAGAATCCTTTGCAAGTAATTCTACATTTTCAAATACTCTACCAGGAACACCATCTACGGCTAGTCTATAGTCTGAATTTTCACCTTGAGCTAGTGCTACTCTAGGGATTACTATATCATCACTACTATTATTGTAGACCTTAAACGTACGTGTACTAGATCCTATGTTAGTGAAAACAGTGTCTAGGAAAACAGTGTCTTGAGAAAAGACTAAGTCACCGGTACTTTGAGAAAAAGCAAAATCATCTCTACATGATGCAAAAATGATAGTTATTAGTACAGTAGGAATTATTAGGAAATACTTCTTCATGTGAGAGTTTCAAATAAATCTCTCAATTCTTGAGAGATTTTAACGGGTTTACCTTTTTTGTTTATCGCGCACCAAACAGATTTGGTCTTAACGAGTAACTGTTGAGTTGTGGCATTGTATATTTCAATAAAACGCTCGTATTTTACATTTGTTGCTTGGCCTACTTGAGTTTTGATTTCAATAGTATCGCCCAGAACTGCCGCTGCTTTATACTCTAGGTTATGTTTAAGCATCACCCAGTCAAATTGCTTTTTTAAAGCCTCAGTTCCCACGTTAAGCCAGTGCTCTACGGCAATTTCATTTGCCCATTGATTATAAACTACATTATTCACATGGTTTAAATCATCAATCTCGTCGCCTTTCACCGTTCTAGTGATAGTGTATATAGGTAGATCTGCAGTAATCACTATTTCTTAATTTTAATTTCAAACATTTTATCCCATCTTTTACCAGTAATAAAAAGAGTTTCGGTCTTAGGACTGTATGCAATCCCATTAAGAACATTATCTTCTTTATTTGCACTAGGAATTTGTGCTGTTAAAGATTTTAAATCTATAATCCCTTCTACAGCGCCTGTATTTGGGTTGATAATCATAATACCGTTTGTTTGATAAACGTTTGCATAGATTTTACCATTTACCCATTCTAATTCATTGATTTTACTAATACTGTTTTTAGAGGTAACAACTTGTATATAACTCAATTCCTCATAAGTTATTGGGTCAATTTTCCAAATTTTATCTGTTCCATCACTCTTGAAAAGATGTTTTCCATCATTACAAAGTCCCCATCCTTCATGACTTCTTCCATATTTAAAATCATCAATACGATTCAGATCAAGATCATAAACAAATCCATATCCAGCCTTCCATGATAGCTGGTATATTTTATTATTTATAATAGTCATTCCTTCGGCAAAAATATGATCTGGAAGTTCTAGTTTTTTTGATACCTCACCAGTTGTAGCGTTTGTAATTCTTAAATCACTTTCTCTATACTGACCCGTGCTTTCATATAAAGAATCACCATAAAACTCAAGTCCTTGAGTATATGATTCTGTTTTATGTGGATAAGTAGCTATTAATTCAAATTGATATTCCTTAGTCTTAGTCGTAGCATATCTAGTAATATGTTGCGACTTAGTGACCATTTTCCCATCATTGAATATATGCGCCTCAATCGTTAACTTCCCTAGAGGTTGATTTTCTAGCTTTCGCGAAAGCGTTTTTTTAATTTCACCTTCAATTTTACTGGCATTAATACTCCATAATACGGAATCTATTCCCATTTGCGCGTCATCAATCACCGATAAATTGACAGAATCTGAGTTAGAGTAAGATTTTTTTGGGTTTGTGATCTCTAAACTATAATTATCAGTAAAGGTGTCGATGTCATTCTTACAGCTTGTAAATGAGGTGATTGCTAGTAAGATTATAGCGGCATTTTTCCAGTTCATAAATGGTTTTTAAGAACTCGAAATATAATGATAAAAATGCTTGCTTAAAATCTTTGTAGACCATAAACAACATATTATATTTGCAGCTGGCAAGTCCTACACAACTAGCTCCTGTTGAACTCCTCCAGGGCGGGAACGCAGCAAAGGTAAGCGGTCGTAGCAGTGTGATGTAGGTAGCTTGCCTTTTTTTGTGTCTAATAGCGAAATCTAATCATCTCAATAATAGATAGTTATGAGTAAAATAGTTCTGGTTACTGGTGGTTCTAGTGGAATAGGGAAGTCTATTGCCGTTTATTTAAAAGAAAAAGGATACACAGTGTATGGAACTAGTAGAAATCCGTCTCGTTATCCAGACAATCCAGTCACTCTTGTGGCTATGGATGTAAAAGATTCAAATTCAATAGATCAAGCCGTTTCTCAAATAATAGAAAAAGAATCTAAAATTGATATTCTTATCAATAATGCTGGAATTGGAATTACGGGTCCAGTAGAAGAAACTCCTATGGATGAAGTTCACGGAGCGATGGATACTAATTTTTATGGGCCATTACGAGTTTTACAATCTGTTTTACCTCATATGCGTAAACGGCAATCAGGTAGAATAATTAATATTACAAGTATTGCAGGTTATATGGGCTTGCCGTATCGAGGGATTTATAGTGCTAGTAAAGGAGCGCTAGAAATTGTAACTGAAGCTTATCGCATGGAATGTGCGCATTTGAACATTCATTTTAGTAATGTGGCTCCAGGTGATTTTGCAACAAACATTGCTGCAGGTAGATTTCACGCACCGGTTGTAAAAGGAAGTGACTATGCAGTAGGATATTCTAAAACATTGGAATTAATAGACGAGCACGTGAATGATGGAAACGACCCAATGGAAGTTGCCTATAAAATTCACGAGATACTTCAAGAAAAAAAACCTGGAATTCACTACAAAGTAGGTAGCTTTTTACAGAAGTTTTCTATTGTTCTTAAAAAGATTTTACCTGAAAAAAGGTATGAAAACATGCTGAAGAAGCATTATAAACTTTAAAAGGAAAAGCCCAGCTAGCAATAGTTTTAAAAGAGCAGCTACTATCGGTTCATTAACTGAACTCTTTTCTATAATTTTACAAGTATTCATAAAACGCATTAATTGGAAGATTACTACTTATACATAAAATCATTACATCTCATTTTTGTGGTAACTTGGTTTGCGGGACTTTTTTATATACCGCGATTGTTTGTGTATCAAATTGAGGCACATCAAGAAGAGGAACCATCTAAGAGTATTCTACTTAAACAGCTCAAGTTAATGACTAGTCGTTTATGGTATATCATATCGTGGCCTAGTGCAATTCTTGCAACAACATTTGCCTTACTGCTTATTTATATCAATCCATCAATAATAGAGGCTACTTGGATGCAAGTGAAATTAGGTTTTGTGGTTTTACTGATTATATATCATCTCAAGACTCATTTCATCTTTAAAGAATTAGAAAATGATATAATTAAATGGACTTCAAGCGGAATGCGTTTGTACAACGAAGGAGCCACTATTATACTATTTGCAGTTATTTTTTTAGTGATTCTTAAAAATGCTGTCAATTGGATTTATGGATTAGTAGGTATCTTTATTCTAGCTGTTCTATTGATGATTCTATTTAAGATTTATAAACGATATAGAGAATAATAAATCTCTTAAATTCAAATATAAATATCATTGAATCAATGTTTTAATTGTTTCATTTACTGTAAACACACTCTTTAGGCCTTATTTTAACTAGTTTATCGAATCGCCTTTTCTTTAAGGTTCTTTAATGATGAATATGCTTGCAAGGTTGATATTTTTGCAACGCTCTAAGGAATTGAAAATTGAAAAATTATTTACTTACCATATTATTGTTATTAGGTCCATTTGCATTTGCGCAAATAGGCATAAATACTGATGCGCCTGCATTAGATGCTGCTCTTGATATTGAAGGTACAGATAAAGGGATAGTGATAACTCGTATAGATATCGATAATCTATCAACAATTAATCCTGTCACAGGAGGATCTACAGAAAGTCTACTAGTCTAAACACTAATACTACCACTGGGAAAGGTTTTCATTACTAGTCTGGAAATGAATGAGTTACTGTAGATAAAGGTTTGTATCGGGATAAAGGAGGTAATTCCGGTACGGTACCAGGAACAGGAGTTGGGCAAAACAATCTAGGGACAAAGGATAACAACGATGTGATAATCGCAACAAATAGCAATGAAGCTCTAAGAGTTACTAGTGATGGCCAAATTCAAGCAACACAACCAGGTACTGCCGAAAATCCTACATATTCATTTAGTAATGATAGAGATACCGGTATTTACTCTAGCGATTCAGACAAATTAAATATAAGTGCGGCAGGAATTAGCTTGATGGAGTTTGACGGTAATTCAAATTCTAAAATAACCCTTAATAATAATAACAGAGATGTTGATACTCGTATAGCATCGCAAGGACAACCTAATATGTTATTTGTTAATGCAAGTGCTAATCGTATAGAGATTTCTCAAAATAATCCTCAAGCTACTTTATGTTTAGGAAGAACAGCTAGTACTATAGCGCATAGACGCTCTTAATTCAACTAATAATTCAAATAATAAAGGAGTTGTGTCCACACCTGTTTTTGTAGACTCAAATGGAGAGTTGAGTATAGTGGGATCAAACGTTATTACGCAATTAGCACTGAATGAAACTAGTTTTCTTAATACACCAGTAGTTGTAGATTACATATCAGGTGCTAGAACGTTAACTCCTTTATATATTACAATGGTTACTTTAACAAGGGATGCCCTAGTAGAAGTCGTTTATCAAGCTGGAGTTACGATTACAGATACATCTAACAATTTTATCTATGACGGTAGACCTAGAGTGTTTAGAATATATGTTTTAATATATGGAAAGAAAGTAGCTTATAAAGGAGATGCATATACCAGTAGAAGTACCAGAGGAACTCAAATTGTTAATGGTCCTTTCTATCTTAATGGTAATGGCTATGTTGAGCTACCAGGTAGTGCAATAGGAAGTGGAACTTCTCATACTATTACTGTTTATGGAGAAGTGTATGGAAACACAGCATCTACAAGATGTACTTTTGGAGGTAATGGAGATGATTTATTTAAAGACTTAGTTAGATACTAGTAATATGATACCTTATAATAAATACCTCATCATTTTTTTTCTGTTTTTAAGTTATATTTCAATAGCCCAAATAGGAGTAGGAACGGTTGAACCTCAACCCGAAACTTTAATTGATATTTTTAGTTAAGAAAAAGGGCTTCTATTACCTAGGATAAATGTTACAGATTTTAACAATTTTACCTTGCCAAGTGTTACTCACACAGAATCACTATTATTATTTAATTCAAATTCAATATTAGGTAAAGGCTTCACATTCTGGAATGGCACTAGATGGAGTCATGTGAACAACAACTTTTTTTGGGGAACATACGGCGATTATGATGTGGTTAGTACTAATTTTTTAGGAACTACAGATATTGTAGCTTTTGTTATTAGTACAAACAGCACTGCTCGTTTAGAAATTACAGTTAATCAACGTCTAGAAAGTTATAACCTCGGTAATTCTAGTCTTCCAGCATGGAATGTGCGTAATTTAGATAATTGTTTTTATTCAAGATTAGATGATTTAAGATTTGCTTTAAATGGTAATGATTTTTTGAATGTATCAAATTCAACAGGTATTATCTTTAATGCTAGCCAAAATGATATTGATTTTTCCATTAATGGATTATCTAAAGATGTACTCTTTATAGATTCTGGATTAGATAGAATGGCCATTTTACCGACTTCATCTCTTGAATCAACTTTACACATTCAAGGAACTTCTAGCAATGTAATGATTGAAAGTCTGGGAGTTTCAAACCCTTATAATAATGGACTTGATATGGCTCTAGTATACGTGGATAGAGATGGGCAGCTCAAGCTAGAATCAACTCCTCACGTTACGCAAATTTCACAGTTTGAGTATGAATCTAATTACTTAGCTTCTTCTATCTCAGCTTCTAATATTTCTATGGGAACTGGTTCTATAATTCTTTATACAACTACACAAGAAATGTTTGATGACGCATTATTAGAAGTAGTTCATCAAACATCTATTGAAGTATCTAATTCTGTTGGTGGAATAATCACTGATGGTATTCCTAGGAAATATGGAATAAGAATATTAGTAAATGGTAGAGTCATCGGGCAAACATCTAAAATGTTTTCTTCGTCACCTATCTCTACACCTACCGCTTCTGGATTTATGTACCTCTTTTAGGAAATTCATCAGGAGTAACTTATACTGTGCAAGTAGAAGCGTTTTATGATGGAGCTGGTAACAGTACAAAGATAAGATATGGTGCGTCTAGTAATGATTTACTGGAGATGATAGTACATTATTAATACCCTTCCGCGGAAGCGTATTATCAAAAACTCTACTTCTTAAAAGGATCAATAAGTTGCTTGTTGAAACTCTCTGGATAGTCCTCATCACCATGGAAACCGAGCTCTAAATCTGCTTTGTGATAAGGTACGTGTGCGGTGCCAAAAAGGTAATCCCACAAGCTTAATGATAGTCCATAGTTGACTCCATATTTATGGTTAGCAGGTAGTTCTCTTGCATGATGCCATAAATGCATTTTAGGATTATTCAATACGTATTTAAAAGGGCCATAATCCCAATTGAGATTAGCATGATTTAAATGCCCTATAAATACACTAACCATATGAACAATAAAGAATTGCTCAATTCCAAAGCCTAACATCGCTAGTGGTAAATACTGCAAGGTTTTATAAAAAATCGTTTCCATAAAATGAAAACGGAATTGCGCTGCAAATCCCATTTCTTTAATGCTATGGTGAACTTTATGGAATTCCCATAACCATGGTACTCGATGTAATAGTCTATGTATATTCCACTGAATAAAATCTGCAATTACAAACATGATGAGTAACTGACTCCACACTGGTAAACTTCCCAATTCAATAGCCACGAGATTATCAATTCCTATACTATTTAATCCATCATTGAATAATGCGACACCTACATTTGATATCGAGTTATAACCGACAAGAGAGAATAAAAAAAAGTTGAAAAACATATAAAATAGATCCAACCAAAAATCTTTGCGAAGTATTTTTTGATTCTTGCGCCATGGAAGAAGAACTTCTAGAGTAAATACTAAAAGGGAAAGTCCTATCAACCAGTAAAAATAATTAGTCCATGAAGGTATAGAGATTTCACGAATCAGGTAATTCCAGTAATCGCCAAATGATTTGAGAAAAAGGTCTAGATAATCGTGCATGGATTGAGAGTCGTATTTGAAGCTGTAAAATTACTTGATTAATAATTATTACAATGTAACTTTAGTATAACAATTCTCAAGTAGAAGAGATGGCGTAGTGTTTTATTGAAATTATAATTATCCTTAAGCCTATTAAAATACAAAAAAGTAAACCCAATAATCATAACCCAATACTTTATCTTTAAACTCTTAATCGAGAATAAAGATGAAGTGTTTTTTTTATGTTATTGTATTACTAGCTGTTGTAAGCTGCAAGGAGTCTAAACAAAGTCTAGATGAAACTATTGACTCAAGAACTCAAGAGTTTGTGGTTGTAGACAAAATCCCAACGCCGCAACTCAATTTACAACAAGCAAATAACCTGGCGCAATTACCATTACATTGTATAGAGGTAGAATATCCTAATAAAATGGGACACGTAACAGCAAGTCCAGATGATCAAAAACGTCCTACGGTTCAACATCCTGTTTTTTACGGGTGCTTCGACTGGCACAGTGCTGTTCACGGTTACTGGAGTGCTGTCACCTTACTAAAACAATTTCCAGAACTAGAAGCAAGAGAAGAATTACTGTCTAAAATCAAGCGCAATCTCACTATTAAAAACATTGCCGTTGAAATAGCTTATCTAAATACCGAAAATAATAAAACCTTTGAGCGTACTTATGGTTGGGCATGGCTGCTTAAACTGCAGCAAGAACTCGATACATGGGATAATCCGCAAGGTCAAGAATTTGCTCAAATACTACAACCACTTACTGATGTTGTCGTGGAACGTTACACAACCTATTTACCTAAACTTAATTATGCTATAAGAGTAGGCGAGCATTCAAATACGGCTTTTGGGATGGCATTTGCCTGGGATTATGCAAGTCATGCAAATAAAGCAACATTAAGAAACACCATAGAATCTAAAGCCAAAGAGTTTTATGCAACTGATCAAGCTTGCCCGATTTCATGGGAACCTAGCGGTTATGATTTCTTATCACCATGCCTGGAAGAACTAGATATCATGCGACGCATTTTACCAGCAGCCGATTTCCATAAATGGGCAACGGCCTTTTTACCAGGAATTCAAAAAGCACAATTAGATATAGAAATAGGTCTCGTGTCAGACCGTAGTGATGGGAAACTAGTACATATTGATGGCCTCAATCTCAGTCGTGCTTGGGTACTTTATGGTTTGATAAGTCAGTATCCTCAAGAATACGCATCCCTACAAGAAACTGCCGATGCGCATCTAACAAATACACTACCCAACCTAGTCGCAGACGATTATGCCGGCGGACACTGGCTGGGAAGTTTTGCTATTTATGCTTTGCAAAACGCAGAGAATGTTAAGTAAGATTTTTAAAAATATAGGGCCAGGAACCTTAGTTGCCGCAGCATTTATAGGTCCTGGAACAGTTACCGTTTGTACAATTGCTGGAGCAAATTATGGTTATAGCCTTTTATGGGCTATGCTACTATCTGTTTTTGCAACTATTGTATTGCAAGAAATGGCGGCACGTTTAGGTCTAGTAACAGGTAAAGGGTTACCAGAGATTCTAAGAAGCGCTATATCAAATAAGCTCATAAGGGTAGTGCTTATAATTTTAGTTCTTGCAGCGATAGCAGTAGGAAACACTGCTTATGAGGCTGGGAATATAAGTGGTGGCGTTCTAGGACTTCAAATTATCTTTGGAGAACAATGGTTTTTCCCGCTTATTTTGGGAGCTATTGCCTTTGGTCTCTTATTCATAGGGAATTATAAAGTGCTTGAGAAAGTACTGATTACACTTGTAGTCATTATGGGAATATCATTTATAGCAACAGCAATAGCCATAGGTCCAGATGTAGGACACATTTTCAAAGGACTTTTTACACCACAAATAAATAGCGGTAATATTCTTACCATAGTTGGTTTGATAGGGACAACAGTAGTACCGTATAATCTTTTTTTACACGCATCATTAGTGAGTGAAAAATGGAAACTGCCCAGTGATCTAAATGCGGTGAGAAAAGATACCGTGATCAGTGTTGTTTTAGGTGGATTAGTTTCTATGTGTATCATCATTGCAGCAACGGCATTGCAAGCGACTAAGTTTGGCAGTGGTTCAAACCTTGCATTGGCACTTGAACCTATTTTTGGAAAAGCATCTACATATGTGTTCTCAATTGGTATTCTAGCAGCAGGAATTACCAGTGCTATTACTGCACCACTTGCGGCAGCTTATGTGGTAAAAGGCTGTCTAGGCTGGAAAGGAACCATGAAAAGTTGGTCCTTTAGAGCAGTGTGGATGAGTATTTTATTAATAGGAGTTTTGTTTTCAAGCTTAGGTTTTAAACCGTTGAATATCATTACGTTTGCTCAAATAGCAAACGGCCTCTTACTGCCTATAATTGCTATATTATTATTATGGTTGGTGAATCAAAAATTGCTCGGTAATTATCAGAATCAAAGCTGGCAAAACGCAATAGCACTGGTTGTTATTATCATTGCCATTATTCTAGGAGCCAAAACATTTTTAAAAGTATTTGAAGTGGTATGAGAATCATCGACTTAAATATGGATTTGGGAGAAGGAATGGGTAATGATGCTGCTTTGATGCCTTT
>JALZUY010000295.1 GCA_023301395.1 Nonlabens sp. | reverse complement strand
TTGAGGCGTACTCCAACAATTTTCTTCTATAAAATTTGTTGAAACTGTAAAAGTTTCAAATCCTTCAGTATAAGGGGCAACAAAAGCAGCACATTCTGTAGTGAATGTTGCTGGTCCAGCAGTACTACTTAGAGTTCCCATTCCACAATCTGCAGTAACATAGAAGTCATAACAAATTTGAGGCATTAAACCAGTAACAGCAAAGGCACTGTTTGTAGCAGCTACAACAGTAGTTCCAGTTCCCGGAGTAAATCCACATGGACCATATTCTACATTCCATGAAGTAGCCATTCCGTTCTCATTCCAAGATAGTTCAACAGTTGAATCTGTAACATTTGCTGAAGACAATATAGATGGTTGTGCACATGCAGGCAACTCATCAAATACTACATTATCAAGGGAGATATCACCAAAAGTGTTTGTCCCAACTTTTTCAGCTCTAAATCTTACCTGAACTGTTGTACCTGTAAATGCAGACAGATCAATTACACTTAATTCCCATGGTGCACTACCATCAACTTGTTGTTCACCTTGAATTAATACTACATCATTTACAAATCCAGCACCATCATTTACATCAACGTGTAAATCACCTATACCAAGACCAAACATGTGGTAATTAAATTGAACTGAAGGATTAGTAAGTGTAGATACATCCACTAATGGAGAAAGTAAAATTGCCTCGTTACCTACAGCACCACCATTTGCCTCTATATAGAAGTAATTTGTACCGTTGAAAGCAAGGTCAGGACCTGTATTTCCTGTCGGTGTTCCACCTGCACTATCTATGTTCCAATCGTAATCTGTAAAACTAGTTGAGTTAAAACTTCCTTTCCAACAGTTTTCTTCCGTATAATCTAAACTAGCTGTGAAAGTTTCAAAATCTTCTATATAAGGTGCTGTTAATGGAGCACATTCAGTTTTGAATTGCAATGGTCCAACCCAAGCACTAGTTCCATCAGTTCCACAATCAGATCGTACATAGAACTCATAAACTGTATCAGCCATTAAACCTGTAACAATTTCTGGATTAGATGCCATAGCATTTGCATATACTGCAGGACTAGTTCCTTGTGCAACACCTTGAGGTTGAACCTCTACAGACCACAAAGTTGAAAGACCATTCTCTGTCCAATTTAACTCAACACCCGAATCTGTAATATTTAAAGCAGATAACATACCTGGATCTGGACAAGCAGGTATTTCATCAATAGCAAGATCATCAATACTTATATCCCCTTGAAGAGTACCATTTGAAGTCGCTACAAGTTTTATCACAACTGTCTGACCCGCATAAGCCGATAAGTTTGAAATTTGAAATAACCAAGGATCAGCTTGAGCAGCTTGTTGAGCACCAGGACCTATAGACCCTACACTCACAAATCCACCACCTAGTTGATCATCCACTTGAATATCTAAAGTACCTATTTGCGCACCAACCATATGATACCAGAATTGAATAGATGGAGCTGTTAAAGCTGATAAATCCATAGTAGGAAGTATCAATTCAGCTGTATCACCAACAGAACCAATACTTGCCTCAGTAAACATAAAATTAGTTCCACTTTGAGCAGCTAATGGTCCTGTACCTGCCGAACCAGTAGTACCAGTTCCTGAAACATCCCAGCTAAAATTACCTGAAGCTGCTGTTGTAAAACAAGCATCTTCCACAAATGTAGTTGTAGGTGCAAACCCTTCAAAGTCTTGGAAATATGGAGTCGCAACGACATCACAAAGAGTTTGAAATGACAAAGGCCCTACCCAAACTGAGGTGTCAGTAGCTCCACAAATTGCTCGTACATAGAAGTCATATTGCGTACTTCCTTGCAAACCTGTAACCGTATAAGGTTTTGCTACAGCAGCAGCTGAACCACCAAGTGGAGCTGCAGGAGCCATTCCTTGTGTATAACCTACCGGTCCCCATTCTACATCATAAGTTGTAGCGGTTCCGTTTTCAGTCCAATCAAAAGTTGCATCATTGATAGTAATAGTAGTTGTATCAACAGTAAGTGCTGATGGAGCAGGACAAGTTGGAATCTCATCAACTCTAAAATCATCAATCGATATATCTCCTTCAAATGACCCATTACTCTCACCTCTTAATCTTACAGAAATTTCAGTTCCAGTCAAACCAGTTATTGTAGATATATCAACTATACGTTGTCTCCAATCTTCAGCTTGAGTCATTTGCTGTTGTCCAACAATCATATCTACATCATCGATCCAACCTGTACCATCGTTTACATCAACATGTAGAGTTCCTATTTCATCACCAAACATGTGATAATAGAATTGAATTGAAGGTGAAGTTAAAGTCGAATAATCAATAATAGGAGAAACAAGCTCAGCTATATCTCCAGTACCTGCACCACTTGCTTCTGTAAAGAAAAAAGTTGTACCACTAAAAGCACCAACAGGACCAGTTCCACTAGAACCTGTAGAACCTGCATTATCAACACCCCAATCATAAGAATTTCCAGAAGCGCTTGCAGACCAGCAATTCTCTTCTAAGAAAGGACTTGTTGCAGTAAATGCTTCGAAGTTATCAGAATAAGGCGCAGTAAATACAGCACAAGCTGTTTGGAACGTTATAGGTCCTGACCACACAGAGAAACCTGCGGCTCCCATACAATCTGTTCTTACATATACTTCATAATCTGTAAACGCAGTTAAACCTGTCCAATTATAAGGGCTCGTTGTAGCCGTTTGCTGTATACCAGTTGTAGCAGCATCAGGCATAGGATCACCTAATGGTTGAACTAAAACCTCAAAGCTAGTTGCTGCAGTAGCATTAGTATCTACAAATTCAATATCAGCAGTAGTAGCTGTAATATTAATTGCATTTAACATACTAGGTGGAGAACAAAATGCTCCACAAGTTTCAACACGTAGTAAATCAACTGCTATATCACCTGCAAAACCGTTAGAAGCGTCTTCTCTACCTGTTATTTGCACATAGATTACTTGACCTATATAAGCATCAAGATTCACACCTACTGCTGCCCATGGATCATTTCCTGCAGTTTGTAGTTGACCGGATGCCGTAAACTCGTTAACCCAAGGACCTGTAGGAGATGGACCTACATTTACTTCAAATTGACCAATATCAGCTCCAAAAGCGAAATAATAGAAACTCAATTCTATACCATCAGTAGCAAAACTTAAATCTATAGCTGGAGAAACGATTTCTGATGGAGTTGTTACCGTTCCAGAAGTTTCTAAATAAGCAAATCCTCCACCACTAAATGGTAAATCTGGACCTGTATTTACAGAACCCGGAGAAATCGCTCTATTAAAATTCCATAAAGCATTACTAGTATTACCTACACTTAAATCACCAGTCCATCCATTGTCATTTGTTTCAAACTCTTCTTGAAATACAAACACATTATCCATCCCTGGACAACTAACACCTGAAGGTGGTAAAAATGCTGTTGTAAATGTTTCAGGACCTCTCTGACCACTTAGAACACTCATTCCACAATCTGCAGTTACATAGACATCATAAGTTGTCGTGTCATCTAATCCTGTAATTGTATAAGGATTAGCAGTAACAGACACCTCAAACACATCTGGATCAGTTACTGAAGTTCCTGGAGTAAATCCTGTAGGACCATATTCAACTAACCAACTAGTTTCAGAACCTTGAACTTGCCACAAAATCTCAGCATCATTTGCATTAAGAACACCTGTATCTAATAAAGCAACTGGCGCACAAGCTGGAGTTTCTTCTATACTGAAGTCATCAATAGCCATGTCTCCTGTAGTAAATCCTACTCTAGTAGAAACAAATCTCACTTGAATATCACCTGTATAACCAGATAGGTTAATAATAGCTTGTTCAAAAGGATCACTACTAGACGTCTGAACTGAACCTGAACTTGTAAACAAACCTACTTGCCATATTGTTCCATCATAAACATCAACGCTTAAATCACCCATATTAGGGCCAAATAAATGATAATAGAATTGAACCGAAGGCTCTGTTAAACCATCTACATTAATTATAGGAGAAAATAAGGTAGCTGTATCACCGTTATTCCCTAAAGTCTCAATGTACATATAATTTGTACCAGAATTTGCTGCATCTGGACCTGTTCCACCCGATGGTGTTATACCATTTGTAGTTACGTTCCAATCATACTCGCTAAAATTATTTGAGCCTATGAATGTTGCAGACCAACAGTTTTCTCTTTCAAAATCAA
>JALZUY010000294.1 GCA_023301395.1 Nonlabens sp. | reverse complement strand
TATAGAGGCCTTAAGAGGTGTTGCAAATAAATACTTAGATTTAGGAAAAGAAATTAAGTTGACTCACTTGAGTCCAGAATGTAAGGAGCTGTTGATACGTAACAATCCAGAATTTGATGATATTATAGAATCAAGCATAGAAGATCCTAGATATCATATAGCCACAAATTTACTTGACGCTGAGGTGTAGTTTCTTGTTATAAAACCAAACCTCACAGGTATCAAAAACTTGTAAGATTTTAATGAGCATAAAAATACCCCAACGGTTTTGAAAACCGTTGGGGTATTTTATTACTCGAGAATTGATATTTACTTCAAATCAAAACGATCTGCATTCATCACTTTATTCCAAGTAGATACAAAATCGTGAACAAATTTTTCTTGCCCATCATGCGATGCATATACCTCGGCGATGGCTCTTAATTCAGTATTAGATCCAAAAATCAAATCTACACGAGATCCAGTCCATTTTAAATCTCCAGTCTTGCGATTGCGACCTTCAAAAAGTAAGTCGGCACTTGATTTTGATTTCCATGTAGTGCTTAAATCAAGAACGTTTACAAAGTAATCATTAGTCAATTGACCTGGACGATCTGTGAAAACTCCATAATCGGATTTGTCATAATTTGCATTCATCGCTCTCATACCACCTACAAGTACTGTCATCTCAGGAACAGATAAGTTCAATAAGTTTGCTCGATCAATTAATAGATTTTCTCCAGCTGCTTTTTGTTCAGTACCTAAGAAATTTCTAAATCCGTCTACTCGTGGTTCCAAGTAGCTGAAAGATTCTATATCTGTTTGCTCTTGAGTAGCATCTCCTCTTCCTGTATTAAATGGAACATCAATAGTATATCCAGCATCTTTTGCTGCTTTTTCGACCGCTGTATTTCCTCCTAGAACGATTAGATCTGCCATGGAAACTTGCTTGTTTCCACTTTGTGAGTTGTTAAAATTAGATTGGATTTTTTCTAAAGCGTTTAGAACTTTACGTAATTGTGTGGGATTATTTGCTTCCCACTGGTTTTGTGGAGCAAGTCTTATACGTCCACCATTTGCTCCACCACGTTTATCGCTGTTTCTAAAAGTAGAAGCACTTGCCCATGCTACAGATACTAATTCTTGAACTGTTAATTCAGAATCTAATATCTCTGACTTTAATGCAATAACATCTTGGTCATCTACTAAATCGTGTGTTACAGCAGGAATAGGGTCTTGCCATATTTCTTCTTGAGTTGGAACGTCTTCACCTAGATAACGAACTACTGGTCCCATATCTCGGTGAGTTAATTTGTACCACGCTTTTGCAAAAGCATCTTCAAAATCTGCTGGGTTATCTCTAAAATGTTGAGATATTTTAAGATATTCTGGATCTACTTTTAAAGCCATATCAGCAGTAGTCATCATTAAATCTTGTCTTTTTGTAGCATCTCCAGCCATAGGAGCTTGGTCTGCGTTAGATGCTGCAGTAGGTTTCCATTGGTGAGCTCCAGCTGGACTTTTAGTAAGTTCCCAGTCATAATCTAATAATACTCTAAAGTAATCGTAATCCCATTTATTAGGATTAGGCGTCCACGCACCTTCTATTCCACTGGTAATGGTATCATCTCCATGACCAGTTCCAAATGTGCTGTTCCATCCAGTACTCATTTCAGTAATATCAGCTCCTGCAGGTTCTGGACCCGTATATTTATCTGGATTTGCGGCACCATGTGCTTTTCCAAAAGTATGTCCACCAGCAACTAGTGCTACTGTTTCATAATCATTCATAGCCATACGGCCAAAGGTTTCTCTAACATCATGAGAACTTCCTACTGGATCTGGATGACCGTTAGGACCTTCAGGATTCACATATATTAATCCCATGTGAGCAGCACCTAGCATACCTTCCAGTTTACCATCTTCATATCTTGCATCGTTACCTAACCATTCCGTCTCGCTACCCCAATAAATATCTTGTTCTGGTTCCCACACATCAGCTCTTCCACCAGCAAAGCCTAGTTTTTTTAATCCCATAGATTCCATTCCCACATTTCCTGCGAGAATCATTAAATCTGCCCAAGAGATATTTTTACCGTATTTCTGTTTGATAGGCCACAATAATAATCGAGCTTTATCTAAATTCCCATTATCTGGCCAGCTGTTTAAAGGAGCAAATCGTTGATTTCCAACACTGGCACCACCACGGCCATCACCTACGCGATAAGTTCCAGCACTGTGCCACGCCATTCTTACAAAGAATCCTCCATAGTGGCCATAATCTGCAGGCCACCAGTCTTGGGAATCGGTCATTAAAGAGGTTAGATCTTTTCTCAACGCGTCCATGTCTAAACTCTTAAATGCTTGAACATAATCAAAATTAGGATCCATAGGATCTGATTTTGGTGCATTTTGACGTAGTACATTAAGTCTTAATTGGTTAGGCCACCAATCATTGTTTTTAGTTCCTTGTCCAGCGGTATTTGATGAAGCGCCACCCATGAATGGGCATTTTGCTGCCTCATTAATGTTGTGTGCATTATTTTTATGTGATTCCATATAGTGAAGTTTAAGAGTTTAATTCAATTCTAAAATTAAACATTTTAGAGTTGAATTTTAAGAGCTCATAATTTTTTATAGTTACTTAGTTATAGATATAATCTATGAATAAAATAAATGCGATTGCATTTGATTATTAATTATTGTCTTTATAATTAAAATTATTTTTCAAATATTAAGTGTTTATTCAATAAGAATTACTCTATCAAGTGTTATTGTTTTTTCTTTTCCATTGCGCATATACGTGAGTTCTATGCGATCTAGGCCTTTTAAAGTGAAGTCATTGTATATGTTGCAAGCATTGGATTCATCAACTTTTGAGAGGTCTTGATTATTAATTTTGAGAATTTGATCACCTAGTTTGAGATCCGTATCTAACTCTTTAATTAACCTAGATACAACAGTTTGGTTGTCTTTCAATCTATAACCAAAACCAAAAGAGGTAGATTTAGTCGTTTCATAATCTTTAAGTTTTTTCAAATAGATGTTTTGAGTTTTCCAGTCCATCACGATATCATGTTTATTCATGAAATCATTTCCTATAAGACTTCCATGATCTAGATCTACAGTTTGAGCACCTACAAATAAGTCATTAAAATAAAGGCTATCTATTTTTACAGTTCTAATAGAAACGGAATCCTTAGTATCATATAATCCTATATTTGAATTACCATAAGAACTATAACTTTTTGAATTTTTAAACTTACCTATTGTTTTTTTAATATCAATATTACCAGAGGAACCTGTGTCATAGGTGAAAGTAGTTTTGATGCCATTTGCCCTGCCGACTATGTAAGGTGTTTTTTGAGATGTATAAAAGAACCTCATACTGTCTGTGTAACTAGCGATATCTAATTTTTCTAGTTGATCTGTGATGGTGATTTTGTGGTTTTCATAATCAAATTTCCAGTAGGATTTAGCCATTTGATTTGCTCCTATAATCCCATCTATTCCCATACAGTTAAACTCAAATACATTCCTTAAATCGACCACTACAGCGCCTATGTTTTCATAGGATAGGTTGCCTATTCTTATTTCAGGAACCACAACAAGTTCTTGGTAGTTGTTTTGTCCTTGTGAGTCGGAAATACTAATTGTTTTAATGGGTTTTATATTTAAATCCTCATAAATTTCATTTGAGATACAAGTAGGAGCACCAGTATCTACTAAAAAAGTGTAAGGTTTACCGTTTATTTCTACATCTATTAAAGCAAAATTGTTATCGTAATTAAAAGAAATATATTCCTCATAGTTAGTAGAGGCTAGTTTTCCAGAATTAAAAATTTTAGAAACACTATTGCAACTTAAAATTATAAAAGCAAAAAATAAATAAACTATTTTTCTCATGATAATAAGTTTAAAATTAGGAATAAAGCTAGTGTAGAACTACTAATTGATTATAATAATCTGGAGTTTGATGTTCTTATAGAATCAAGTATTGAAAATTTAAAATATCATTTTATAACAAATTTAAATTGTGTTATTATCCTTGTTGTATTTTTAAATCTCGTTTTTTAGGTTCTTTTTTTTCTTCAGTATTTCTCGTGCTTCCTGGAAAAACTAAAGGAGTACTGCTATATGTAGTTCCAAAATTAAGATTAGCGAGATAGACTTGTTTTACGGCATCTGCGACTTGTTTCTCTGTCAGTTCTTTTAAAGGGTGAATAAACACAGACCATAGTATTTCATCTGAAATCGCGTACTTAACATCTAGTGCGGTATGGAAATTTGCTATTAAGACATTGGTTTTCATCTCTTCATCAAGTGTTGAAGCATCAACTACAGGAGAGATTATACGCATTCTATTATTATTTGTATCGGTTATGCAAATAATAGGCGTCTTATTAATTACTAATTGCCACCTGCCATTTCCTCCTTGAATAGTATCACTAATTGTTTTAAAAATAGTATCTAATTTATCATTATTCATATTTTGAGAGAAAGATAAACTGGTGGTAAACAAGAGAGCTAATAGGATTGTTTTTTTCAAAATAGAGTTTTTAAATTTAATATTTACGAG
>JALZUY010000293.1 GCA_023301395.1 Nonlabens sp. | reverse complement strand
GTTCGACATGTTCGGTCTGTGGATTGCGGCGGTCCCCGTTGTGGCATGGGGTGCTCCCCTCGGGTCGTGGGCCACCTCACGCATCACCGACCGCAAACTTGTGGTGGCCGTGGTTGCGCCGCTCGCTCGGGTGGGGTTCAAGGATGCTGTGCTGCTCCTATACAAGACTCAGGTGTTCTATGCAGTGCCTCCCAGGAAGCGCCGTGTATCATTGACGAAGTACCAGCTGTGACTGAATAACCTGCATCACTATTTTGTGGAAGTTTCACATGTCCTAGTGGATCTTTTTCTATGCCAAATGCTCAAGCAATTCTATGTCCTGACCTTGAGTGTACTGTGGATATATGTTGTGAATAAGATGATTTACTAAATTAGTTTTTAAAAGCCTCCAGGTAATTTCTTGGGGGCTTTTGTGGGGTCTTGTTGCAAAAAATCTACTGAATTCAGAGAATGGTAACGATTCGCTTGAAGGTGTTTATTGGAAACTACCTATCTACTATGATAAAACAAGTACTGATATCACCTCTGTATCGGAGTACTTAAAACGAGATGTTGAAGAAATTATTCAATTCCATAAAAAAGCTCTTTATAAAGTTTCATTCATAGGGTTTTTACCGGGTTTTCCATACATGGATGGACTGGATGAACGATTAATGATTCCACGTAAATCAAAGCCATCGTTGCAAGTAAAATCAGGTAGTGTCGCTATTGCCGCTGGAGTGTGTGGTATTTATCCGCAGTATAGTCCGGGCGGATGGTATGTGCTGGGAAATTGTCCAGTGCCATTATTTGATAAAGATCGAGTACAACCATTTCTTTTAAAAGCTATGGATGAAATAGCCTTTTATGAGATTGATAAAGATGTTTTTGAAAATTGGAAAACGGAAGATTCATTTGATTTAATAAATAGAACGATTCATGGCTAGAATGACTGTGCTTGACGCTGGATTTTTTACGACCATTCAAGATAATGGACGTATCTCTTATCGGGATTATGGTGTTCCACAAAGTGGTGCTATGGACCAATTAAGTTTTACGGAATCTAATCAATTGCTTTCAAATCTATCGAATACTCCAGTGCTAGAAATGATAATGACTGGTGGAAAATTTATATTTTCAGAACCAACCACTATTGCAATTACTGGAGCTCAATGTGATATTATTCATGATTCTCAAGATTTATCGAGTCCTTGTGTGCTTAAAATTAAAACTGGTGACGTGGTTGAAATAGGTGCTGCTCAAGATGGTAATTTTATTTACTTCTCTATCGCAGGCGGTTTTCAAGTAGGTGTTTATTTAGATAGCTCCTCTTATTATCCAAAGATTTTTGATCAGTCATTAATTACAAAAGGAACACACTTATCATATGAATCGCATGAAACGGATTTTTCAAATTTTGTATCCAGAAACATTAACCCAACAAAGGCATTAGTTGCTTTCAGAGGTCCAGAATTTCATTTATTAAATAGAGAGTATCAATTGCGATTATTGAATAATTCATTTACAGTATCTAAAGAATGGAATCGCATGGCGTTTCAATTGGAAGAATTGATAAAGAACGATTTAGAATCTATTAAAAGCAGTCCTGTATTACCAGGAACGATTCAATTAACCCCACAAGGTAAACTCATCATTTTAATGAGAGACGCACAAACTACAGGCGGTTATCCTCGGGTTTTACAATTGACTGAAGATTCTATCAATTCTTTAAGCCAGCGTAGGGTAGGAGAGGCAATAGATTTTGTTATTAACTAAATAACTCTAAAAATGCTTGTTATTAGGAATTTATAATACTAATTATTAATCACCTTTAAATTTAGATTCTATATATTCTGAAAGAGTCATTTCTTCTTTGTTGATATTCATCTTTTTAATTAACCTGTAGCGCTTTGATTCTATAGATCTTACGGTAAGATTAAGCATTAAGGCGATGTCTTTATTCTTAAAGCCCATGAATAGGTAATAACATATCAAGCTGTCAGCTTCATTGAGTTTAGGGTGTTTTTCTTTTAAATTATTAAAGAAATCTACGTTTAATTCATTGATAACGGTTAATTGATCTTCTCCTACTGCCAGAACGTTTTGAGATTCTATATGTACTTTTTTATGTAAATCTAGAATCTGTTTACGTTGTTCTGTTATATCAGATGTCTTTGAGATTCTTTTAATATCTGCTTTTTGATCGGTGATATAAGCTTCAAGAACGTTCACTTTTGCAGAGAGCTTTTCTTGATTGGTATTTAAAGAGGTGGATTTAGTGAGTTTTTCTTCTAATTTTTCTTCTTTGGCTTTTTTAGCTTTTCTAAATTGGTAAAAGAAGAATACAAAGGCTATTAAGCCTACTCCTAAAAGTAGTGCTATAATTTGTCTTAGTTGGCTTGTTTCTTTTGTTGTGACTAGATTTTCTTCTTTTTCCAGAAGTTCTTCTGTGTTTTCAAAACTCGCCTCTAGATTCATCACATCGACACTTTCTGTAAATTGGACTAATGAGTCTGTGTATGCTATATACTTTTCTGTATCACCTTTCAATTTATAGACATTAGAAAAAATCCTGTAATAATTTTTTCTAGATACATGTTCCATTTCATTTTTGATACTAGTTGCCTTATTTAAATAAACTAGTGCAGAGTCTACTTTTTCTAGAGCGTTATAATAACTAGCAAACTCCATGTGAAGTACCCCTTCAAAGAATGAAAAATCTGTCACTCCATTTGCGTTTTCTAGTTTTTCAAATTTTTTAAAATGATATTTAGCTTCTTTTAAATCCTTTAATTTAATGTAATTTGAAGTTAACATATAAGTGGCTAGAGTGTATAAAAACTTATTATCATTGTTTTTATATAGAGATAAATTCTTTAATAATAAAGAATTTGATTCTTTATATTCACCTGCATAAAATTCAATCTCAGCAGGGATTAGTTTTATTTCTAATAAGCCATCAGTATTATTTGTTTTTTTATAAAACTCTTTTGCTTTTTCGAGATAGATTAAAGCTTCATCGTTTTTATTTAATTGATAATTTTGAGTCATTAAATTAAGACAAGCTCTTGCTGCATCATCATAATTACCTTCTAATTCATTATGTTTAATAGCTAGTAAAAATTCTTTGTGACTATCAACTAGATTATTTAGTCTATCATTAGCTTCGGCTCTTATTAAGTAATAATCTCCCATATTACTTTTAATATTTCTTTCAGGATCAGGTATTGAATCTAAAAAAGCAAAGGTGAGTTTTTGATCAGTGTACTCATATGCTTTTGCAGAGTCTAAATAGCGCTCATAATTATCATTTTGAGCAAGAGCATTTTTGGATATTAAAAGACATAGAAAAATAATCAGACAAGAAAGGCGCAGCGATTTAAACTTCATTAAGTTATTTGTGGTACTCTTTATGGCCATTATATCTTATTTAAAGTGCAACTTAATTTAAATTATTTAGGAAAGAGTTTTTCTTTTTCCGCTTTCGCGAAAGCGGAATTAAAAAAATATAGAAATGAACTAAAATTATTTTATGATAAAGAATTTACTACTTGAACTGCTGGGTTATCTTCATTAACATGTCTTTTAAATCTCCCATTTTCTCTAGTTTCATTTTCTTAGCAATGCGAAAACGCTTGCTCTCAATACTTTTTGTGGAAGAATTCATGAATTCTGCTATTTCTGAGTTCTTGAAATTCATGGTAATAAAATAACAGATCAATCGATCAGAGTCTGTAAGATCTGGGTAATCTTGCTCTAGTTTTAAGAAGAATGGTGCGTTAATTTCATTAATGACTTCTAGATGTTTATTATCGTCAGACAATACCTCGAGGCTATTCACTTTCATCCTTTTGTGTAATTCTTTTATCTTAGTCTGTTGCTCTGTCTTTTCATGTATCAAAGAGAGTTCTTTAGTCTCTTGTTTAAGGTCTTCTATATATTTTCTTAGACCTACCAGATTTGCTTTCATTTTTGCATTATCCTTTTTAAGAATGGGTACTACAGCAGCTTTTTCTTTATAATCTATAGCATTTGCGTTACTTTTTATAAAACGTGTGTATATAAAAAGAGCGATACCTAATAAAAGGATAGAAAGAATAATATAAATAAGGCTGTTACCTTTTTCTTCAGTTACTTCGTCTTTAAGATCTATGATTTCTGTCGTGTTTTGATCTAGTGCTCTGGTATCATCTTCAGCATTTCTTTTAATAAAATTAATGAGTGAGTCATTGTAAGTGTCTTGTAATTTTGTGTCACCAATTTTTAAATAATATTTTGACACTACTCGATAATATTTTTCTTGTAATCTTATGTCGTTTTCATACACAGGCTTGCCTATAATGTCTTTAATAAAGTCTAAATAGCCTAAATCATTTTTTAAAATACGATAGGATATATCATACTGGAGAAGTGCAGTGTAATAGTTTCTTAAATCTAGATAATAAGCCTCGTCACCACTTCTAGGAGAGCTGTAGTCAGACTCTTTCAACTTCTCATAGTAATACAGAGTAGAGTCCATATTATCAAGGACCATATAATTTTCTGCTAGAAGAAGATTTGCTTTGATTCTTAAATAGCGATCTTCTTTATGATTAAATAGATCATAATCTCTTTTGAGATGTTGGATACTTTTTTCATGCTCATCTTTATCAAACAGAATACTGGTGCGCAATAACTTTAAATGAAGTAAACCCAGTTTATTATTTGCTTTTTTGAAATATTCTTCTGACAGTGCAATGGATTGCTCTGCATCATCGATTAATCCTATGTCTGACTGGCTGGTAGCGTTAGAATAATAAAGGTCTCCTAATAAGTTATATTCTCCTAAATCCTTTGCTGTAGAAATAGCCAGCTCCATATTTTCATAAAAATTACTGGTCTTACCGTCTGTATTGTTATAAACATAAGCTCGTAGCTGGTAGTAGCGTATTTTTTCTTTAGTATTTACGTCACTATTTCCTAATTGGGTCTGGTCGAGTAATTTAAAAGCTATTTCTTGATTAGAATGATAATAGTTTTCTACAGAGTCTAGAAGTTTTTTATTTGATACCTCTTTTTGAGCGTTAAGTAGACTGCAAAAACACAACAAGAAAGTTAAAAAT
>JALZUY010000292.1 GCA_023301395.1 Nonlabens sp. | reverse complement strand
TCTTGTTCTTATTATTGAGTACTATAGTTTACACATCTTGTACTACTATGAAAAAGGAAGAACCTGCACTTGTTGATCAAATAAGTATTTTAAACAATAGACTTAAACAAATGGATTCCATAAGCATCAAAGATTTAAAATCATTAGATAAATTACAAGACGCTATTACTTCATACAGCATTGATGAAGGCTCAGTGTATGCAAAGATTACCAAAGAAGAAGAACAAAGAATCATAGAAAGTACTTATTATAAATTAAAAGATCGCGACTCTATTTATTTAACTGCTTCCAAAAATCAAATAACTGATAAGGAATATTCCGAATTTGTAAAATGGATTCAAGATAGAATTGACATAACCAGAGCACGCGTTTCAGAAGATGGTAAAACTTTGACTTTTGATTATATAGAACAAGAAGAATTTGACCTACCACTCTATTCAGAGTTTAAACTAGGTCAGAAGAATTTTTATAAAGGAATTTCAAATGCTGATTTATCTTGGTATAGCGAGATGAAAAAAGTTAGGTCAGAGCAAATGGAAAAATTTCGTTCTGAGGATAACTCAAAAAAAATACTTGAAGTTATTGCAAATGATTATATGACAGAAGATGGATTGAGGTTTCTAAGTATAAAAAGGCAGATAATCTTTAACGGTAAAACAATTGTTATAGATGATAGCAAAGAACCACGAGACATAATTACTGTAATAGAGTCACCAAAAGGAAAAACAATGTACGGTACGTTCCCATCTCGAAGTGAAACCACTATGTCCGATATTCAATATGAAGTGTTCAAACACTGGGCTGTTCAAAACTATCCTTCTCTTAAATCAACGGTAGCTTATAGTAAAGAAGCCATCAAAGATTATTATAATGGGAAATATTTGGAATATTAAGCTTTCGCGAAAGCGTAATTCAACCTATTAAAAGCGATTTCTAACCCAAGAAATCGCTTTTAATTTTTTATGCTAAAATAATTAGCAGGTTATAATACTGAAAATCAATTGATTAAAATATTTTAACTACTATGTTTTACAAAGTAGTGTAACAATTGAATAAATGGTTCGTCATATATGCATAACCACTTAAAACAACTATTATGAAAGCGAGCAACACCACAGCAACAATATCTCAATCTACCGTTAAAAGATTCCGTCCAGTTAAAACTTACAGTGATAATTGGAACAGTAAAAGACGTTATAGATAATTAGACAACCATAGTTATCATATTACAAAACAAGTGCCAGTAATTTTATAACCACAAAAAACAAACATCATGCGTATTACAAATAGATTTTTAGACTCAGATTCAGACTTTCCACTTTTATCACGTAATAGAATCACACCTAGAACTGGAAGTTCTAACGACGATTGGGGAATATCGCCTTACCAGGCATAATACTCCACATAAGATTTATCATTTAGGATATTGTTTGAATTAGCCTTCTGCACGCCTTTCATATAAATCATAGCTAACCAAAAGCTGGAAAATCTCTTTTCAAATTGAAAAGAGATTTTTTTTGTTCCCGAAAAACGTTTTTAAGCTGCTTTCTTCTTTAAAAAACTTCTAATAGCAAGAATGAGAAATAAAACTCCAAGACCTAAAATAAAATAAGAAGACTTATTACTAGGAGCTGTGTTTTTATCAATTATAATAAATCTCTTTAGCAGTTTAGGAGAAGAGTGTTTTTATCAATTGTAATAAATCTCTTTAGCAGTTTAGGAGAAGTACCGGCCAAGTGTCTCCACTGTTTATTATCTAAATCTATTCCATATCTAACTAATCCAGTATAGGTGATGCTATCTTTAAATATGAGATGTTTATATTTTTCAATGAAATGATCCGTTTTTGCTGGGTCAGTTTGAGTATTGATTAAATTAAATACATCTAGAACATTTTGAGACTTTTCAGATACAAAGACCGCTATAGAATCATTTTGGGTATTTAATGGAATGAATAACTCTTCAGCCAGACCGTTACTAAAAGCATTTTCAAAAAAAACAGCTTCAGTTAGATTAACCTTGCAGTTCTCTAATTGTAGCCATTCTTTTTCAGGGATTTTCCCATCAGATAAAGAATTAACATCATATACAGAAGGTGTTTCATTTTGACTTGCAGTATAAACACCTTGTCCACCACCCCAAATACAAACTAATGCTACTATTAATAAAATATATTTCATAATTACCTGGTTTAATTTAAATGAATCATAATATTCAACTTAACAAAACTAGACTTCTTTTATACATCTTACAATACCTCAAAAAGGGTACTTTTATAAAACTCATGGTTTTTTCACTCAATTGATTACATTTAGGTATACTTAATAATATATCATGAAAGTATTTACCTCTATAATGTTGTTGATTGCGTTAAGCTCTTGTAAAGAACAACCTCAAGAAAAAGAACTTGTTGAGGCTGCAACAACTACAATCACTGCTATAACATCTAGCAATGCACCGCAAGTAGATAACATTCCGTTAATAAATGATCAAGAAGATTATACCATCACTCCTATTGTTGAGAATCTTAATATTCCATGGGGAATGGCATGGTTGCCTAATAAAGATCTAATCTATACCGAAAAAGAAGGGCAACTCTATAGATTCAACGGCTCTAAAAGCTTAGAAATTAAAGGAGTTCCTGAAGTCTATTTACGCGGTCAAGGTGGATTACTCGATGTAACTATTCATCCACAGTTTGATAAAAACAACTTTATTTATATCTCTTATGCCTCACAAATAGGCGTCGGCGATGGCGGAAACACAACTATTGCTAGAGCTGTTCTCAAGGACGACCAACTAGAAAACCTCGAAGTACTTTATAAAGCAATGCCCAATTCTAAGAAAGGACAACACTTTGGCAGTAGATTTACTTGGGATCAAGAAGGTCACTTATATTTCTCCATAGGTGATCGTGGAAATAGAGATGTGAATCCACAAGATATTTATAGAGACTGTGGTAAGATCTATCGTATTAATGATGATGGTAGTATTCCGGAGGATAACCCTTTTGTTCAAGTTGCAAAAACGATTGATACCATTGGCGTTAAAACTGCTATCTATAGCTATGGAAATAGAAACGTACAAGGAATGACAACTCATCCAGTTACTGGAAAAATTATCGCTCATGAGCATGGACCGCAAGGTGGCGACGAGATTAATATAATAGAATCTGGTAAAAACTACGGTTGGCCAGTAATAAGCTATGGTATTAACTACAGTGGTTCTACGTTTACTGAGATCACTGAGAAAGATGGAATGGAACAACCTATCTATTATTGGACTCCTAGTATCGCTCCTAGCGGTTTTGCTATTATTAATAATGAAGCTTATAAAGACTGGAATGGCAATTTCTTAGTAGGTTCTTTAAAGTTCCAGTATCTAGAAATGCTGCATATGAACGGCAATCGAGTTACTAAAAGAGAAAAAATAGCCGATAAATTAGGTCGCATGCGTAATGTAAAAATCGGACCTGATGGGTTGGTTTACATCGCGGTAGAAGGAAAAGGAATTTTTAAGATTGAGCGGTAATTTTTTTGGGCTATTAGACTGTTAGGTTTTTAGGTTGCTGGGTGAAATTAGTTGGTGAGTTGGTGAGTTGGTGAGTTGGTGAGTTGGTGAGTTGGTGAGTTGGTGAGTTGGTGAGTTGGTGAGTTGGT
>JALZUY010000291.1 GCA_023301395.1 Nonlabens sp. | reverse complement strand
TCTGAAGAAGAATTAACTAATAAAATAGCCTCTCAACAATTAGAACACAGTTTTATAGGGTACATAGGAAAAGGGATAGAGCCAGCTGTGAGGCCTTTAGGTTATGATTGGAAAATAGGAATCGCTATTGTAGCTTCTTTTGCTGCACGTGAAGTCTTTGTAGGAACACTAGCAACTATCTATAGTGTAGGAAGTGATGAAGAAGAGACGATTAAAAATCGCATGAAAGCTGAAATTAACCCCATAAATGGTGGTCCATTGTTTAATTTTGCTAGTGGAATATCGCTCTTGCTATTCTATGCTTTTGCAATGCAATGTATGAGTACGTTAGCTATTGTGAAGCGAGAAACAAATAGCTGGAAATGGCCAGCAATTCAATTTACAGCCATGACTGTAATTGCTTATTTTGCAGCGCTTGCAGCTTATCAAATTCTTAAATAATGGAGGTTTTACAATATGTTCTAGTTGCTATTGTAGTAATTACTGCTTTAGGTTGGTTGTTTAGAAAGTCTCTATTTCCATCAAAAAAATCTACTGGTTGTGGCGATGGTGATTGTGGATGTCATTAAATTACATAAATTGAAAGCCTTGTTTATCATTATCAAATTCATCTAAAAGGGCTTTAGCATCTGCAGTGCTTATTTGAATATTATTGATAATAATTTCGGTTTCCATTTTACTTTCTTTCTCACTGCGGTTCAATGAGGCATTTTCGACTTGCAGGTATTGTTTGTTTTCTCGAGGTAGATAAAACAAGTGTATTATGGAATGAGAATTTGCTCTACCAGGTTCCATTTCTCTTAATGCATTGCAAATGTCACTATGTAATAATTCTTGCGTAGCATTTGAATTTGCCATTTTTCTGAACTGTCTTTTTAAGGTGTATTTATCATACCATTGATTATAAGTGTCAGAATAAGGCAGTGGATTGTAGTTTACTGCGGCAAGAATAGGTGCTCCTAGAATAACTGTAAATTCAATAATCCATATGATAACTAACATGATACCGCTTAGCTCTAAAGAAGAAATTTCATAGTATCCATTCTCCTTATAGAAAAAGAAAATTTGCCATATTTCTGAATCATAGAAAACCCATCCTAGATTAGATAAATATTCCATTATAGAAGGCATACTTTCATAACCTATATATAATAAGTAAACAGTCCATTGGAAATACCATGTTATCAAACCCATCAACAGTGCTAGGCTTATTCTTATCGTAGGATTGCGTATTCCACTAAGCTTGCTAACTATAGTGCTGCATAACCTATGGTGAATCCTAGACCAATAAGAATGATTGTGTTAACGTAAATAAAAGGTATAAATGTAGTGAGAGCGCTGTATAAATATCCTAGAATTAATGATATTGTTAAAAGCCCTAATAAGGTGAGAATTAAATTTACAATTTGATAGTTGCCAGACTCTTTGTAAAAGGTAGGTTGATTATTCATACTTGAAATATATAAAAAAGAATAAAATCAAAAAAGCCCTTTCAATTTGAAAGGGCTCTTGAATTCAATAAAACATGACTTTATCTACTGTAGAACTCTTACGTTTACAGCATTCATTCCTTTTTGTCCTTCTTTTTCTTCGTATTCTACTCTGTCGCCTTCTCTTATCTCATCGATAAGTCCAGTTACGTGAACAAAACATTCGCTTTCTGATCCATTTTCAGTGATAAACCCAAATCCTTTAGACTCATTGAAAAATTTTACGGTACCTTCTTTCATTGTAATAAATTCTAATAATTAATAAATTACAAAGGTATAGGGATTTATGTTTCTAAAATATGAAGTGTCAAGATATTTTATAAAAGGACAGTTTCTTATTTAGGCAGTCCTTTTACATAAACATGACTGCCTTTTGAAAATCTATCGTACATAATAATACTTCCAGCTACTGCTACATTGAGACTTTTAGGAGTGTTGAATTTTATGAGATGATGAGATCTTTCAATAGCTTCATTTGTGAGACCGTGATCTTCGGCTCCTAATAAGTACACACAATTACGAGGATGTATAAATTCCTGTAGATCAATCGCCCTATTGTCTAGTTCTACTCCTATAATCATAGCTCCTTTAGGTAAGTGGTTATAGAAATCTTCAAAAGTATCGTAATGAAAATAAGGTATGGCCTTTACCACATTATGAGTATCGCACGCTTGTTTAGCATATCGTTTACCAACGGTAAATACAAAACTAGCACCTAGATTTTGCGCACTACGCCATAAAACACCTAGATTTTCTGGAGTTTTCCCATGCTGTATTCCTATCCCAAAGTAACCTGGTTCTAACTGGTCTATTTTCATGCTATAGAATTTAAATAGTAACACTTGCTTCAATTAATGTCATGGCTAAGCGCAATTTCCCATAACTATACTGGCCATTAAAATGTTCAAAAACAGGTTTGAGCGCATTTTCTTTCTTGTAGGTTTTAAATTGTGGTTTGATGACCTTTATTTCTTCTTTAGAAATATGAGCGTCGAGATTAACGTCTTTGTGACTCAGGTACCTTTTCCCTAAATGCGATAAAATAGTATCTGTTTTAAGGATCCTAATTCTTGAAATTTCTTCTATCGTTTTTCCATTCCAATACATTTGTACCGTTTCCATAACGGTATCTTTTTTAGGACCAGTATTCTTCTTCTTTTTAGGCTTTGATACTACTATGCGAAAAGAAAAATTACCTTCTCGCATCATTTTAAAACCTTCAATAAGTTTTAAGAACGATTCACCATAAGTGTCTAATTTATGTTTCCCTACACCAGTAATGTCCTCAAACTCGTCAATCGTTAATGGTATTCTAGACGCGATGTCTTTTAAAGTTGCATCACTAAAAACCATATATGGTGCTAGATTTCCTTGGGTTGCGATTTGCATTCTCAACTTGCGTAAACCGTCATATAAATCTTTATTTATAGAAGTAGGCATGGTGTCTTGAACAGCTTTGGCATTTCTTGCGGCCAGTTCCTCAGGTTTAGGAATTACAGCCAGTTGAACAGTTTGTTTTTCAAACAAAACAGCTTGAGCCTGAGGTGTTAATTTTAAATGATTAAACTCATGGAAAGCAATTTCTAGTAACCCTTGATTAATCATTTGAATAATATATTGCTGCCAGTTGTTCCAGGACACTTCACGACCAGCACCATAGGTTTTAATAGCTTGGAATCCACTTTCTATTACAGTCGCATTTTGTGCACCACGTAGTACATCAATTAATAAATTGAGCGATGCATTTTCTTTCATTCGGTATACAGCACTCAAGGCTTTTTGAGTTATTAGAGTCGCATCAAAAAAGTCTGGTTTATTAAGACAAACATCACAATTGCCACAATCGTTTTCTAGGTATTCATTAAAGTAAGAAAGTAACATGCGACGGCGACAGGTAAGTGCCTCGGCAAATTGTTTCATGCGTTCTAGTTTGGCAATTTGAACCTCACTATTACCGCTATCTCCTGCAAAATTGCGCAGTTGAATCATGTCTGCATAGCTATGGAAAAGTAATGCGTGTGCATCAATCCCATCACGACCTGCACGACCTATTTCTTGATAATATCCTTCAATATTTTTAGGCATATTATAATGAATCACAAATCGCACATTTGATTTGTCAATTCCCATCCCAAAAGCAATCGTAGCACATACTATTTTTAATTCATCCTTAATGAATTGTTCTTGCACGCTTTCGCGTAAGCGGTGTTCTAATCCAGCATGATATGCTGCAGCAGAAAATCCTAGACTGGAAAGCTTTTCTGCTAGTTTTTCACAGGACTTTCTACTCAAACAGTAGATAATACCGGACTCATCTTTATATTTTTTCAAAAACTGACGCACTTGTGCCAGTCTATTATTTCCTGGTCGTACTTCTAGTGTTAAATTAGGTCTATCAAAAGAAGCAACATATTCCTGGGCATGAGAAATAGCCAGTTGCTTTTTAATGTCAGCACGTGTGGCGCGATCGGCTGTTGCGGTTAAGGCAATCATACTCGCTTGCGGGAAAGATTTTTTAAGATACGCCAGTTGTGTATATGCTGGTCTAAAATCGTGTCCCCAAGTTGAGATACAATGCGCCTCATCAATCGCAATTAAGGAAATGTCACTAGGTTGTAAGTGATGCTGTAATAGCTGAATACTCTCAGGAGCTACATAAAGTAATTTGAGCGCTCCTTTTTTCAATTGATTGAGCATTTCTTGTTGCTCAGTTCCTGCTTGAGAACTATTGAAATATCCTGCTGTAATGCCGTTTGCCCTTAATGAATCTACTTGATCCTTCATCAAGGCGATTAATGGAGAAATAACTAAAGTAACTCCATCTAGCATTAAAGACGGTAGTTGAAAACACATGGATTTTCCACCACCAGTAGGCATAACGACCATAAGGTCTTTATGAGCAAGGACATCATTTATGATTTTTTCCTGTAATGGACGGAAACTGTCGTAACCAAAATGCTTTTTGAGTAGCTCGTGTTGAATCATAAATATTAGTTTGTATGGCTTGTAAATATATAGAGGTGACAAATTTATTCTATTTTAGCAAAGCACACAATTACAAGAATTCAACATGAAAGTTTTATTTATTTTCCTATCCATTTTTATCGCTAGTCTAGGTCATGCTCAATCACTTAATGATTATAAATATGTGATTGTAGATAATCAGTATGAATTTCAAAACGAGGCAAATGAATATCGATTAAACGAGATGATGGTTTTTGAAATAGAAAAACGTGGATTGACGGCTTATAGAAATACAAGTGTTTTACCTCAAGACCTTAATAAAGGAACTTGTAATGCACTTACATTAAAGGTGACATCTAGCTCAGGTTTGAGAGTCAAAATGAAAATTGAATTTGTAAATTGTTCTAGCGTTGTAGTTTTTACCACAAAAGATGGAATAGGAAGGACAAAAGTTTATCAAAAGGCTTATCGCGAGGCTGTAAGAGACGCAATGACATCGCTGGATGAAATTAATTATACTTATTCAGGAGGATTAGTTGATCGTCCTTCAGGTATAGAAGTGCCGATTCAAATTATGCAACCTAGTGCTGTATCTGTAGATATGGATATTAAATCATCTGTTAAGGTTGTAACAGAAGTGCCAAGTGATATCCCATCATCAGAACTTGTAGAGCAAGTAGGCGATGAAATCTATTTTACGGATTCCAAGGAATACAAAATACAATCTACCAAAACTGGATTTAATATTTATAATAAAAACAACCTGATCGGTACTCTTAAAAAGAGTCAATCAGGTTGTTATTTTGCGATTACTTCAAATTTCACAGGAATAGGTTATGAAAAAGATGATAGTCTTGTTATTGAGTATGATAAAAATGGAACTCAATTTCTAGTATTTAAAAAAGCAAAATAAACTAAACGTGCTTTCCTACTTCAAAACCATGTTTCCCTAAATATTGATTACCACTATCAACGGCATCTTGTTCCATGATAGTCCCCATAGAATCATTCCATCTATTTAAGTAACCAAATAAAGAGATCACACCTAGCATTTCTACAATCTCACCTTCATTCCAGTGTTCATGTAATCTATCTTGAATATCTTTATTAACGTTATTAGGTACTTGGCTAGCAGCTAGAGAAAAATCTAAAGCAACACGCTCTGCATCATTAAAAGCGGCATGTGTGCGGTATTCCCATATGTTGTCTAGTTGTTCTTGCTCTGCTCCATAGCGCTCTGCAGCTCTTATCGCATGTGCTTGGCAATACCTACAACCCGTCGCATTACTAGAAACCCATGCAATCATTCGTTTTAAGGCACTTGTAACACGACCTTCGTTTGCCATAACGGCTTTATTGAGATTGATAAATGCTTTTGAAATTGCTGGTCTGCGCTGCATGGTGAGTACAGAATTAGGGCAAAAACCTAAAGTTTCGTTGAAAAATGCAGCAAGTTCTGCTGTTTCTGGGTCATGACTCGCGTCAAGTGGAGTTACTAATGGCATATTAAAAATTGTAAATTCTTGGGCAAGTTAATAATTATCTATCACAGAAATTGTAATACTAAGTTCCAAATCATATTTTGGTCATACATTTGAAATTATGCGCTGGACTTTAAAACCCAATCCCGATGTCTTAAAGCAAGAGCAATTGGCTCAAGAGCTAGGTGTAGACTCTTTTCTTGCTGGTTTATTGGTGCAGCGCGGTATTGACGCTTTCGCAAAAGCAAAGTCCTTTTTCAGACCAGATCTTAATGATTTACATGACCCTTTCTTAATGAAAGATATGGATGTGGCTGTAAAACGCATTCAAGATGCCATAGGCAACAACGAGAATATTCTTATTTATGGAGATTATGATGTAGATGGAACTACTAGTGTTGCATTAATGTCTACTTTTTTACTCAGTTTTTACGATCGTGTTGCAACTTATATTCCTGACCGTTATGGAGAAGGATATGGAGTTAGTTATCAAGGAATCGACTTTGCTGCCGACAATGATTTTTCACTAATCATTGCTCTTGATTGCGGTGTAAAAGCGATTGATAAGGTAGCCTATGCAGCCGAAAAAAACATAGACTTTATCATCTGTGATCATCACAGACCTGGGAAAAAATTACCTGCTGCTGTGGCTGTTCTAGACCCTAAAAGAGAAGATTGTACGTATCCATTTGATGAATTATGTGGTTGTGGAGTAGGTTTCAAATTATGTCAGGCGCTGGTAGAAACAAATGATTGGGAATTTGAAATCTTGATTCCATATTTAGATTTAGTTGCTACGGCAATAGGAGCAGACATAGTTCCTATTATAGGTGAAAATAGAATTCTTGCTTACCATGGATTGAATGTTATAAATACGAGTCCGCGTGCTGGATTTAAAGCAATTATTCATCAATTAAAAAAAGATATTTTAACCATTACAGACGTGGTCTTTATCATCGCGCCACGTATAAATGCTGCTGGAAGAATGAAACATGCCTTGCATGCTGTAGAATTAATGGTTACAGATAATTTTGAAGATGCACAACGGGTCGCCGCTGAGATTGAGGAGTATAATGCAGACCGTCGTGAAACAGACCAATCTATAACTGAAGATGCTCGTGAACTCATAATAACTGATCAGGAAGAAGAACGATTTACAACTGTGGTCTATAACGAGAGCTGGCATAAAGGAGTAATAGGAATTGTAGCCTCTCGATTGATTGAAACATACTATCGACCTACCTTAGTTTTTACTAAGAGTGGCGATTACCTAGCCGCAAGTGCTCGCAGCGTATCGGGATTTGATGTTTATAATGCACTAGAGCAATGTGCAGAATTTATAGAACAATTTGGTGGTCATAAATATGCCGCTGGATTGACCTTAAAGCCTGAGAATTATAAAGGCTTTAAAGCTCGTTTTGAAGAAGTGGTTTGCGCCACTATAGAAAAACAGCATTTAACTCCAGAGATTAAAATTGATGCTATCCTGCCTCTAGAAGCGATTACTTCAAAATTCTATCGTATTCTCCAGCAAATGGCACCTTATGGACCGGGAAACATGCGTCCCGTTTTTATGACTGAAAAAGTAGTGGATACTGGTTATGGAAAATGCGTGGGAAAAACAGAAGATCATCTCAAGATAAAGGTCGTTAAGAAACAAAAAGACCGCAATGGTATTGATGCAATAGGGTTTAACTTAGGCAATAAAAGTGAGATTATTAAAAATGAAAATGCATTTGATATCGCATACACGATAGATGAAAACGAATGGAACGGTAATGTCTCTCTACAGTTAATGCTTAAGGATTTGAAGACTTAATCTTTAATCATATTTTTTAAATCATCTAACCTTAAGGGTTTTACATTCAAACTCAGCAACGGATCTGTGATTTTAAATTTTTTGAGATCTTGAGCATTGTAATATTCACTAGACATATGAACTTTGAACGATGAGTTACTCTTGTGTTGTGATAAAGAATCTATGAGGTTCCAACCGTTTACTTTTTCAGTTTTATTTTCAGTTATAATAAGAATGGATTCTTTAAAATTATTATGACGCGAGAATTTTAAAATGGCCTCATCATTATTTGAAAAGATTTGAATTTCTTTGGCTAGATTATTTAATTCTAGCATGGTTTTAATGACGTAACTATCGATAGGGTTATCGTCTATTATCCAAACTTGAGGTAATTTCATGAGAGATTATTTATGATAATTAAATCTCATGTTATTATCAATAGAATGATAAAGGGTTCCGTTAAAACAAATTAATTAGGTTTAAAAGGTGTTTTTCACCGCTTAAAAGTATAGTAGTATAGTAGCCTCGGAGAGTTAAAACCACAAGACTGATTTAAATTCTAGAATTTGTTGAGTTTAAATTTTTCTCCATCAAAGACACCATAAGTATAATGGCCTATCCAATCTCCTAGATTATAATATATTGAATCTTCACCTACAGGAATTTCCATAGGCATGTGTCTATGTCCAAAGATGAAATAATCATAATGCTCTTTCTCTAGTTTACGCTTTGCATATTGAGCCAGCCATTCATTTTCTTCACCTAAGAATTTAGCATCATCATCACCAGATATCAATTTGTTTTTAACTGAAAGATATCTCGCAATTCCTACTCCTATATCTGGATGCATCCATTTAAAACACCATTGAAAAAACGGACTTGTAAAGACCTTTTTCATGCGTTTATAACCTTTATCGCCAGGACCTTTTCCGTCACCATGACCTATAAAGAATTTCTTATCATTGAATTCAAACACTTGTGGCTCATGATAAACAGGAATACCTAGTTCTTCTTCAAAATAGCCAAACATCCATAAATCGTGATTACCTACAAAGAAGTAGATAGGGATTCCACTGTCGGCAATCTCTGCTAGTTTACCTAGTACACGTACTTGATTTTTAGGAACTACATGTTTGTATTCAAACCAGAAGTCAAATAAATCACCTAGTAGAAAAATAGCAGCAGCATCTTCTTTAATTTCATCCAGCCACTCCAGGAATTTACGTTCTCTGGGCTTACTCAATTCTTGAGTAGGAGCACCTAGGTGATTATCACTAGAGAAATAAATTTTTTTGCCGTCAGGTATTTGCATGTTCACAAAGATACTATACTATTTGATTTTCAATCTTTATAACAAGGATTACTAAAATCTCTTGATTACCTTAGGCCACATAATCAATATCGCTTTGTTTTCATGCTTATAGCAAGCGAGAAAGGTTTTGATAAAGAAAATCTACAATACATGAGAACTATTGCAATAGGAGATATACATGGCGGTTTTAAGGCGCTGGAACAATTAATAGAAAAAATCGATTTACAAGATAGAGATATTCTTATTTTTCTAGGAGATTATATAGATGGTTGGTCGCAAAGCTATGAGGTTATTGAGTTTTTAATCTCGCTCAGGCGAAAACGTATTGATAACAATCAGACCGCTCCTATATATTTGCGAGGTAACCACGATGAGTTGTTTTTAGACTATTTGACAACTAAAGCACAAAACAGTATGTGGTTGCATCATGGAGGACAAAGTACGATCGATAGCTATGAAAATCGGACAGATAAAGATTTTGAAAGGCATTTAGAGTTTTTCCGAGAAGGCTTGAAAAACTATTACATTGATAAATCAAATAACGGTTTTTTTCATGCGGGATTTCACAATCTCAAAGGACCAGAATTTGATTATTATGAGAATATGCCATACTGGGATCGTACACTTTGGGAGCTAGCTCTATGTTTAGATCCTAATTTAGCACCAGATAACGATCGGTATCCCAATAGATTAAAGATTTATAAAGAAATATTTATTGGACACACGCCTACCTCACGATTAGGGACACATGAGCCTATTAATGCTGTAAACGTATGGAATATAGATACCGCAGCAGCTTATAAAGGACCACTTACAGCAATTTGTGTGGAAACCAAAGAAATTTGGCAAAGTGATCCAGTACATACTTTTTATCCTGGGGAAAACGGGCGGAATTAATGCTTAGTCGTTAAGTTTTCAGTCTTTTTTGAGTAGTTGAGTTTTAACACAATAATAGTTAGGTCTTGAATTTTCTCACTTGATGTGGAACCTTATCTATGGTGACTCAATGACTTTAAAAAATTACTTTTTCGCACAAGCAAAATCACCCAAAAATTTACTAACTTGAAAAACCAATTTTAACACACCTATTATCATGAGCATATTTGATAAAATTAAAGAGAAATTAAGTCACGAGTTTATAGATATTGTCGAGTGGCTGGACTTTACTGACGATACGATTGCCCACCGTTTTGAACGTTACCAGAATGAAATTAAAAACGGAGCAAAACTGGTTGTACGTGAAGGGCAAGCTGCCGTTTTTATAAATGAAGGGCAACTTGCAGATGTTTTTAAACCAGGAACTTATGACCTAACAACTCAAAACCTTCCTATTCTTTCTACTTTAAAAGGATGGAAATACGGGTTTAATTCACCTTTTAAGGCTGAGGTCTATTTTGTAAACACACATTTATTTACAGATGAGAAATGGGGAACTAAGAATCCTATTACGCTAAATGATGATCGTTTTGGTCTAGTAGAAATTAGAGCATTTGGCACGTATGCATTTAAAATCGCTGAACCAGGAAAATTCATTGTGGATATAGTAGGAACAGATAATAATTTTACAAACTTTGAGATAAATGAGCACTTAAAAAGTCTCATCGCAACTCGATTTACAGATACGGTAGGAGAAGCAAATCTACCTATTGAGTTATATGCTGCAAACACAACTGAACTTTCTGAAACTTGTCAAGCAGTAATGCTGCCAGAGTTTATGAGTGTAGGTATTTCACTAGAGCGTTTCTATATTGAGAACGTTTCAATGCCTGAGGAACTCAAGAAAGAGATTTTTGAATACAGTCGTATTGATAAACTAGATCTAGATAAGCTTACTAAATTTAAAACAGCCAAAGCTATCGAGGCTGCTGCTTTAAATGAAGGTGGAACTGCTGGAGCTGGAATGGGAATGGGAATGGGATTTGTCCTTGCTCAACAAATGGGTGGTATGATGTCACCTCAAATGGGTGGACAGCAAGTGGCACCACAACAAGTGCAGTCTCAAAGTGCGCCGCCACCTATGCCACAAGCAACGCAGTATTTCTATGCGCTTAATAATGCACAAGCTGGACCAGTAGGATATGCACAGTTACAATCGCTGTTTGCAAATCGTTCTATCAACAAAGAAACGTTGATATGGAAAGCTGGAATGGATGGCTGGAAAGCATTAAATCAAGTAGAAGAATTAAAAGGATTTTTAGGAAGCAATACACCACCACCACTTCCTTAATAAAACGAGGTTTTCTATTTAAAAGATTATGATTATTAACAGGATTGTTATTGCGTACTTGTTGCACAATTTGACAGTTCCAACACTTATTTTATAAGTGTTTAATTATTTAGTTAGAATTTAATTTGAACTCAACAACTACATCTTCGCAAACTTCAGAGCGTAAAAAATCCTGTATCAATTGTGGTGCAGCGCTTACTTATGAGCCTGGTACAGAATTGATTACTTGTGATTATTGTGGTCACCAGGAATCTATTGAGCAAAGCGAACAGCTTTTTCAAGAGCTAGAGTTAGGAAAGTATATGCAAGAAATGGGTGCTCAATCGCACTCTATGGAAATATCCATGTTGCATTGTAAAAATTGTGGTGCAAATCAGCATGTGGAAGAAAGCTATAAATCACTCCATTGCGTGTATTGCACTATGCCACTGATTATAGAAGACACTTATCAAGAGGAATGGATCGTACCTGGAGCCGTTTTACCTTTTCAAATTGATCAGAAAAAAGCTCATCTAGTTTTTAAAAAATGGGTTTATGCTTTATGGTGGGCACCTAATAATTTACAGCGCGCAACTATAAGTCCTGAGTATACAAAAGGACTTTATGTTCCTTATTGGACATTTGATGCACAGCTCGTTGCCGACTATCAAGGAGAACGAGGCGATTATTATTATGTTACAAAAACTGTAGGTTCTGGTAAAAACAAACGTACTGTTCAAGAAAGAAGAACTAACTGGTCTCCAGCAGCAGGAACGATCAACGGTTTTGTAGATGATACTTTAGTTAAGGCCACACAACAACGTGGCAGCCAAATCCCACGAGATGTAAGCAATTGGAACCTTGATGAATTAAAGAATTTTGATACAAAATACCTATCGGGTTACGTGACTGAGAAATATACCATTCCATTGAAAGATGGTCATCTAGTCGCAAATAAAGAGGCAGAGCAAATCGCCCAGAACTGGATACGTAGAGATATAGGTGGTGATACGCAGCGTATTAGTGGAATGAATATGCGCTTGTCTGAAGAGACTTTTAAGCACATCTTATTACCGGTTTATATAAGTTCTTATACTTATAATAGCATCAAGTATAACTTCTTTATAAATGGACAAACTGGCGCCATTTATGGAAAGCGACCTTATTCCTTTTGGAAGATTTTCCTAGCGATACTAGCGGTTGTTGTTATCATTGTGTTGATCACTGTGATAGCTCAATCGAGTTCTTAAAAATCACCAATAAAAAAGGTTGTTTTGAATTTCAAAACAACCTTTTTTTTATCTTAAAATTGGTGGTTATAGCCTGCCACCTTTATGTTCAGATTGCCATTGCGCTAGGTTACTCCATTCACCGTTAGACGCCATTCCTGCTTGTTGAGGCCAACTTCCTGGGTTGTGAATTTCAAATCTTTTCCCGCCAGATTGTAATATTTCCTTACATTTTTCAACGCTTGCAGCAGACAAACCGTGCCAGGTTTTGATATCATGATTGTGAAAAAGTTCTGAGATTTTAGGACCTATTCCTTCTACTACGGTAAGATCATCTGCTTTTATTTTTTTACCCATTGCTGCTTTTGCTGCATCGGCATTGAAGTTTAAAACAGGTGCCGCTCCCATATTTGCATGCATAGTATCTGATGAGCTGGAGTCAGTTGCTGCGCCAGCCGCAAAACCAGTCGCCATTCCTGCAGCAGTGCTTGCTGTGGATGGAGTACTAGGAACAGGTCGAGCTAGACATGCTTTTAAGTCCGCATTTATCTTATCGTTTGTTAACTGTAATTGACGGTTTTTATCAATCCATTCATCACAATCATTAGTTGTAGTAGAGTTTGATTTTCCCCAGTAATATCCTATAATTCCTGATATAATTCCTGTAAGTAATGGGCATAACCAGCACCATATATTTGAAGTATCCATATGTGTTTTTTATTTAAGTTGTTTGATTATTTTAAAGTAACGACTACGCGTCTATTTTGTGATTTTCCTTCTTCAGTGTTGTTTGATGCGATAGGTTCATCAGGACCTTTACCGCTTGCTGCGATTCGTGAAGCAGTTATGCCATTATTTACAAGATAGGATTTTGCAAATTCTGCACGCTTTGCGCTTATAGCAATATTAGTGACTCTTGAACCGGTATCATCAGTATGACCTACTGACACTAAGCTGGATTGTGGTCGAGCGTCGAGATAACGTACTAATTTTGAAATTTTTTCTCGTTGCATACTGGTCAAACTAATTGTGGACGCTCCAGTAGCAAATTGTAATACTAGAGGATTTGCTTTTAAATCTGCTGCGAGATCATCCAGTTCTTTGTTAATCGCTGCGGCGTTATCACCACTCGGTAAATCGCTTAATCGGTAATTAACAGGACCATAAATGATGTCTTCTTTGATGTTTAAATCATCTGTTAATTCACCATTAATTCCCATATGTGTAGTATCATATCCTAGAGATGCGAGATAATTTTTCACATCGTTTGCTCTAGCTTCTCCTAGATTTGTAAAAGCAGAGTTGTTCATCTCGTCACTACCATAAAGACCGGTAATGTTGAGCTTTTTATCGGGGTGATTATCGAGATATGATTTTATATTTCCATAGCTAGAAATTGCTGCGGTACTTATAGGTTCTAAGTGTTTGTAATCATTTCTCATAAAGTTGAGATGATCCGTTCCTTCTTCAATGAGAGCACCATTTTCATCTCTGAGCATTAAGTTCTTAATTGTTGATAAACTGGCAACGGCGCTAGTTACCTGTTGAGAGGCATTAGAGTCTGGCACTTTGTTGCTAGTGTCATCCATGTCATCATTGCCCCAGCAATTACAACACAGAAACATGTTGAGCAGAGCACCGATAATCATGGTGAACAGTATCCCAAGTGGATATTTAAATTTTCCCATGTTTAATGATTTAATTGGTTAATTATCTTAAAGTTAAGTGATTTTTTACTATTAGTGAATAGCTGCTTAACAGAATAAGATAATCATCCTTTAAAACGTTAACATTTATCGATAAATGGGTAAGATATTGTGAGTCAAGCTTTCGCGAAAGCGTATTAAAAAGGTTTAGTATATATTATATTAAGCCTTTTTAATAATATGTAGAAGGATTACTCTGTAATCGTCAATGTACCAAGATTTGCATCTTTCTTATTTGATGCGTAGATTAAATATTTTCCAACACCTTTTTGAAAAGTTACAGATGGTCTTACTACCAGTTGATTTTTCAAACTTGATTTGTTTGCTTCTGATAAAC
>JALZUY010000290.1 GCA_023301395.1 Nonlabens sp. | reverse complement strand
GATGATGTCTCGTCCAATTGCATACGAGCTTTACCTATCCCAGCTGCGCTCCAAACTTCATCATTTTTTTCGCTTAGCTCCACCCATATGCCATCGATACTGGACGCCGTTAGATGATAGCGCGCAGGCAATAGGGGAAAAGATCCAGGTATCGTCGGGACAGCAAAGAGACATAGCTGAATTATTCCCGCTAGGCCTTCCGTGCGGGAAGCGTCACCGTTGAATATATAAGTCGCAAGTTCTTCGAAAAGGCACGCAGAAACTTGAAGTCTTTGCGCCAGCTTTTTAACTTGAGATAAGCCACCTAATTTTTCGCAAAGCTGATCACCTAATGGGAGGTTTGGATTGAGAACAAATTGATCCGAAACTTCTTTTATCTGTGAATTCCACTCATTGATTTTGACCTCATCGGACCCTGATGAATTAAAAATACTTTCGGCGATCTTTGCTAAAATGGACCAGTCTCGACCAGAAAAATTTTTATCCTGAACTATCTCGGAAAACGATGCGTGAAGAAGTCGTTTCGATGTAATAACTGCCTTTTCACCATCAAATTTTTCACCAAATAGCTTTTGTGCGAATATGCTGAGTTGGTTGGCTTTTTTAGGGTCTAGGGATGCCGAAGTGCCAATGCATCGAATATCGCCATCCGCGTTCCCCAAAGTTGCTTTGAGTTTTCGCAAAAGAAATGCCACTTCAATTGCCTGTGCACCGGCATAGGTATGAACTTCATCAAGAACCAACCATTTGAGCTTCGCGCCTTTAAGAAGTTGCGCATTTCTTGGAAGCAAAAGAACGTGTTCTAACATTGCGTAATTTGTTACTAATATATCTGGAGGATTTTGAAGCATCTCAGCTCGACTTAACAACCAATTGTCCGATACTGGCTGGTTTCCGAATGTTTCATAATAGCTTGGTAGGCGCTTTAATTCCGCCTCGAGCGAATTACGAGTTTTGGAAGCTTTCACCTGACCAGTAAACCGACCCAAAGTAATCCCGGGGTCTTTCAAGTCTTTAAAAAGAAGCCGGGCTATTCTATTTACTTGATCATTGGCCAGTGAGTTAAGCGGGTAGATCAATATTGTCTTCACCCCAACGTTTTTATCGGAGTTTTGCAATAAGTCATTTATCATCGGAAACAGAAAACACTCTGTTTTACCCGATCCGGTGCCTGTTGCGACTAGGAAATTACCATTTTCTCGAATAGCCTTTTCTTGATGCTGATGTAGTAACCTCGTGAAAATGGCATTGCTGTCAGGCTCTTGCTCGAGAACTTTCCACTTCTGATCTAGAACTCCAGCATCTACCAATCCCTTCAAGGAAAGGCCTTTTTGAAAATCTGGCAAAGCCTCCACAAAAGGCCCTTTTACCAAGTCGGAGCTACGGTCAGACAGCAAGTCACCCACTCGCTGGCTTAGTTTGGGAGCGCGTCCAGAGGATATGCCTGATGAGCTATGTATAAACCTTGCTAAGTTTTTTGAAATTTCTAGTTTTGTCCGTAATGGATTTTGATCAAGCATTTCGTCTCACAGATTATTTTTCTGAATGTCAAAAAATAGAAGGTAAAAGCCAAATATCTCAAGGCCCGCCTCTAAGCATAATGACAAACAAGACCGTATCTCAATTTCTTGAATTCCAGTTTGATTGGACAGTGTTGGGATGAACTTCCTCGCATTTCCATAACGACACTCTTTCGCAAAATTTGAAATTAGTCGAACGGTTTCCTGTAAGGCGTCGGAGTAAACAGAGTATATGTTCTTCGGCCAATCAATAGTTTCTATTGTTCTTTGCCTTAAAACTAGGGGCAACCTTTGGAGAGTTGAAAACTGCGGCAATTGTTCGTCAATCCCGGACCCAAAACCTAAGAATGTCATTCTATCTAAAAAGCTATCTATTGAAAAATGATAATGCTCTTTGGAAAGGCAATATCCGCTTTGATACTCTTTGGGCCGTGAAGTCTCCACTAAGGGCAAGCCGCTAAAAAAACTGTTCATTTTTTTTACTGTCAGGTTTTTCAATGGGGTATTGTTTTGACTGGCCTGAGCATAGTTAGAGAAACCAGCGGCTAGAAATGGGTGTGCCACCCCTTTAGCGATAACTTTGTCTGCCAATAAACCTCTGCCAGCATATATTTGTTTAAAAGCAATCAGCTTATCTGCACCTTTAGCATTGGTGTAAAATGCCGAAAAAGAGTGATCGTCATAACCAAAAGCCTCAGGTATAGACTTCAAAGGACTATACCCATCCGGATTAGGTAAGTCGTTCCGTAAAAAATAATTAGAAATTATATCAACTGCCCTTGTTTGACCGCTTGGCTCTTCATGCAGGACTTCCAGGTCTCTTGATAGCCGACTATAAAACTTTGAGTTTAATTGATTTCGAGACTCACTATCCATTCTTCTTGATAGCCAATCTATAATTTGATGTGTTTCCTTTGATGAGAGGCGTTGCTGAGCATCACGATAATTTTTCCCAGTTATACCAAAGCAAAGGCCTTCGCTTTTATCGTTATACACTGAAACGAATTCATCTCGACCTTGTGGTTTGACTAGAATTTCAGCCAAACAAGTTGGGGTTTCAAATTTTTCCTCAGAAATTTCTAAAGCAATACTGTCTGATGAACCGTCAATCTTTATCCAACTGGGTATTGG